>NZ_DBFEGU010000393.1:0-9513 GCF_048329335.1 Eggerthella sp.
TCCCTCCTCCGAGCCTTGTCCCCGCCCTCGGACCTCGGCGCCCGATCGGAAGAATCCGCCCTCCCGGCTCGTGCACGGTTTCGAACGAAATGTTGCGTTTTCGAGAGAGCTGAAGACGCGCGGAGCGACACGACAAACGCGACCTGGGGAAACGTTCGCAACCGGAAGAATGCGGAAGGCACGCAAAGGAAGCTTGCAGCATTTCGTAGAAAACCGTGCACGGAAGGTCGAGCCCGCCGACTAACCGAGCGCCGGCGCGCCCGAGCATCCGGCAGCGCACGCGATGGCGAAAAACTCTCGAATTCGGAAGCCTGCGGGCCAACCTGCGGGGCGCCGAAAAACCCTCTTCTCCATAACGCCTGCTCATAGAAGGGGGCTTTTCCGACAGAGCGAGGCCGCCCCTCACGAAATGCGCGACCTCTTCCGAATTCGATAGTTTTTCGCCTTTCCAGCCCGACGCGCTGCCCGCAAGGAAGCCCGAGGAGGCCGTCGAGTCGTGGTACCGCTTCAACAAGGACGGGCTCTACTCCGCGTAGCCCGTCGGCCCGGCCGGCTCCTGCGGCGTCGCATGGCCCAGCGGCAACCGCAACGTCGCCCGCGCGCCGCCGCCCTCGGCGGCGCTGCGGTTGGCCAATTCCACCGAGCCGCCATGGCGCGCGGCTGTCTCGGCGGCGACGTGGAGCCCGAGGCCGCTGTGGCCGCGCGCCGCGCGTGCGGCATCGCCCTGGTAGAAGCGCTCGCAGCCGCGGCGCAAAGCCTCCGACGAGAAGCCCGGACCCTCGTCGGCCACGCTCAGCGCCAAGCAGCCGGCGGCGACGTCTGCCCGCACGTCCACCGCAACCGACGACCCGGCCGGCGCATGCTCGACGGCGTTCGCCGCCACGTTCGCCACCGCCCGCTCCACCAGCGCCTCGTCCAACAGCATCATCGCGGGCAGGTCCGCGCCCTCGCTCCAGGCGACGCGCACGCCGCTCGCCGCCGCCAGCGCCTCGACCTGCGCTCGCAAGCGCTCGAGCAGCGGCCGCAGCCGCGCCTCCTTCGGCGCGAACGACGCGCCCACGCCCAGCGACGCGTCGATGAGCGCGGACACGTACGTTCCCATCTGGCGCGCGCCCTCGGCGACGTCGGCCGCGCACGCGCGCTGCTCGCCCGAGAGCTCGCCCTCCAACAGCAGGTCGACGTTGCCGCGCACCACGGTGAGCGGCGTCTTCAAATCGTGCGCCAGCGCGGCGATCTGCTCGCGCTGCGCCTGCTCGCCCCGCCACTGCGCCTCCAGCGAGTCCTTGAGCGAGGCGCGCATGCCGTCCATCGCGGCCAGCACGTCGTCGATCTCGCGCACGCGCGACGAGGCAACCTCGAAGTCGAGGTCGCGCTCCTCGATGCGCCGCACGGCGTCCGCGAGCGGCTCCATCTTGCGCGAGATCACCCGTGCGGCGCGCGCGGCGATGCCCACCAGCGTCAGCACCGACAGCACGGCGAGCGCGCCCAGCAGCAGGTTCTGCGGGTTCGGCAGCGCGTCGCGCAGATCCTTCGAGGCGAACTGCGGCAGATACTGGTACACGAGCACGCATACCGAGCCGTCGGCCAAGGTCACCGGCTCGTACCGCGTCATGCCAAACGTCTCGTAATCGATGGCCAGGCCGTCGAACGCAGCCGCGCGGGCATCGTCGACCGCACCCGAGGCAACGTCGCCGGCCGCATACGCGCCGTCCGGCGAGAACAGCGCCCACCTGTACGCCGAGGGCACGGCGGCGTCGATCGCGTCGGCATCGGCGGAGGGCAGCGCGGCGAGCTGCGCCGACGTCTCGTCCAGGGCCGTATCGCCGTAGTTCGCCAGAAGCACCGTCCCGCTTCCGACGAGCAAGCCGAACGCTGCGTACGCGGCCAGCGCCAGCGCCAGCAGCGCGGCCAGCACGTAGGCGAAGTAGCGCAGGATGAGCGCGCCCAAGGGAAACCTGCGTCCGCGGCCGCGGCTCGCGCCGAGCGCTCCATGCGTCCGCGCGTCCCGCCTCACGCCGTCCATTTGTACCCCACTCCCCACACCGTGTCGATGGGCTCGGCGCCCGCCGCCTTCAGTTTCGCGCGCGCGTTCGCCACATGCACCGATATCGTCGACGCGGCGCTTTCCGCGTCCCATCCCAGCACGTTCTCCACGATCTGGTCGCGCGAGAACGCCTGGCCGGGATGGCGCGCCAGGAACTCGCACACGTCGAACTCGGTCTTCGTCAGCGGCACGGTGGCCTCGCCCACGTACGCCTCGCGCGACGCGAGGTCGAGACGCAGCGCGCCGAACGACAGCGCGTGCTTGCGCTCGCGCCGCTCCCGCCGCAGGTGCGCCGCCACCCTCGCGCGCAGCTCGGCCGCGCCGAAGGGCTTGCGCAGATAGTCGTCCGCCCCCAGGCCCAGGCCGTACACGGCATCGTCCTCGGAACTTCGTGCCGTGAGAAACACGATGGGCGCGTCCACCGAGCCGCGGATGGCGCAGCACAGCTCGAACCCGTCCGTCCCCGGCATCATCACGTCCAGCAGCACCAGATCGTAGCGGTCGAGCTTCAGCGCCAGCACCTCCTCGGCGCATGCGGCGCAGCGCACGTCGTGCCCGTCCTTGCCCAGCACGCGTCCCAGCAGGTTGCGGATCGCCTCGTCGTCGTCGACCGCGAGTATGCGGGCCATCGTTCCTCCTTCCGTCTCGCACGAGTGTAGCATGAGGCATCGGCCCCGTTCCTTCAGGTCGTCCGTTCCTATTCGCCGCTGCGACGCGGGTTCTCGAAGCGGTTCGCGGCCGCCAGCGCCACCGCCAGCACGACCGCCGTGATAGCCGTGCATGCGCACGTCACGGTCGCGTACGCCGCGACCAGAGCCTCGACCTGCGCCTGCGCTCCCATGCCCGCGGCGATGGACAGCTCCAAGGGAAGCGAAGCCAGACGCGAGGGCCACGCGAACGGCACAAACGCGGCCGCCCCGATGCTGAACGCTCCGCTGAACGTGCCGGTGACCAAGCCGTTCGCCAGCCCTCCCATCAGCGTCAGCGCCGCGATGAAGCCGAGCGTCCCCATCCCGATGGAGGCGTTGCGACCGAAGCGCAGCGCGACGCACCACAGGATGACGTACGAGCACAAACTGCCCAGCGCGATGCCCGCCGTCGCAAGCGCCACCGCAGCCGTATCGGGAAGCGAACGGCCCGCCAGCGCCAGCGAGCCGCAGAACAATGCGGCTGCGATAGCGGCAGCCATCAGGCACAGCGCCAACAGCGCCGCCAATTTCGCCGCCAGCGCGCCGCGCCTCGACGACACGCCCAGCACGTTCGCGCCCTCGCCCGCCCGCTGCTCGGCATCCGCCGCCAAGCCGCAGGATATGCCCGCCAGAAGCGGCGCGCCCGCGCCGAGCAGCTGGAAGAACGCGTCGGTTCCCAGCAGGGAATCCCATGCCGAGAACGCGAAGTACGCACCCGCCAGCGCGCCGAGCGCGACAGCCAGCGCCACATGCAGCACCACAAGCGGCGAGTGGCGCATCCTAACCGCCTCCGAGCGCAGCGCGCGCCGAAACGTCACGCGCGCCCGACCGGGCTCCGCCTCGCAAGTTCGCGTCCCGGCCTCGCGCGCCTTCGCGCGCGCCTCCGCCCCGGCCATCAAGCAGCCTCACGCTTCGAGAACCACGTCGCCCCAGCCCATGCCAGCACGGCGAACAGCACCGCGGCCACGACGATGCCGACCACGGCCTCCCAACCGAACGCGCCCAGCGCCTCGCCCGCCTCCAAGGGCACGCCGGACGGCGCCACGCCCAGAAGCGGCGACACGGCGCAGAGCGTCGTCGCCGGCGGGAACGCGAACCACGCCGCCGACGAGTACAGCGCGATACCCGCGCCCAGCTGCAACAGCACCGGAATTGCGATGCCCGCAAGCGTCCCGAACCGCACGGTCAGCGCCAGCGCCGCAGGAACCATCCACGAACTCGCAACCGTCAAGATGGTCGCCGCGGCCAGCCCCTCGGCAAAACCGGGGGCATCAACGCCCATCGCTCCAAGCGCCGTCGAACAGACCAGCACCGCGAGGTTCGCAGCGAACGCCAGCGCCAGCGCGTAGCACACCTTCGCCCACCACGTGCGCGCCGGGGGAAACGGCAGCGCCAGCACCGAACGCAGCTTCTGCCGAGCGTCGATGTTCGCCACCGAGACGCAGATGAGCGCGATGGCGACGGGCATCATGAGCACGTACCAGAAGTTCCACAAATACGTTGCGACACCCCCGGTCGCGCCCGTGCCAGGAATGACGCCCGAGGACAGCACGCCCAGCGCGCAGAACGGCAACGGCGCGATCAGCGCCACCTTGCGCGGCGCCCCGCGGCGGCCCTTCAGCACCTCCGCTCTGAACACCGAGAAGAACGGCCTCGTCCGCGCCTCCATCATGCCACCGCCTTCCCCAGGCACACGTCCATGAACAAACGCTCCAAATCGACGCCCTCGCCGAGTGGAGCCTCGTAGGCCAGACGGCCCTCCACGATGATCCCCACAAGATCGGCCATATGCTCCACCTCGTTCAGGATATGGCTCGACAGCACCACCGTGATGCCGTGCTCCGGAAACGAGCGGACGAGGGCACGCAGCTCTTGAATGCCCACCGGATCAAGGCCGTTGGTCGGCTCGTCCAGGATCAGCAGCCTCGGATGACCCACCAACGCGAGCGCGATCCCCAGACGCTGCTTCATGCCCATCGAGAACTGGCCCGCGCGCTTCCTGCCCGTTTCGGGAAGTCCCACCGTGGCCAGCGCCTCGTCGATACGGCTTTCGGGAACGCCCAGAAGCGACGTGCGCACGCGCAGGTTCTCCCGCGCCGTCAAGTTGTCGTACAGCGGGGGCGACTCGATGAGCGCCCCGATATCGTTCAAGTCGTCGCGCGTCCACGGACGACCCGCGAAAGCGATCTCGCCCGAGGTGGGCCGCAGCATGCCGCACAGCATCTTGAGCAGCGTCGACTTCCCCGCGCCGTTCGGCCCCAAAAGGCCGTACACCGATCCTTCCGGCACATGCAGCGACACCCGGTCGACCGCTTTCTGCCCTTTGAACGTCCTCGTGAGATCGTTCGTTTCCACCATGAATCCCATAGAGCCTGCCCTTTCTCTTGCCTGAGAACAGGATGCGCCCGGTTTATAAAGATTCGTTAAAGACCGAAACGTTTTCCGCGATTCCGCAGCCACCGACGGCGTATCCCCGTTGACCCCGACGCTGCGTCATGGTCTACCATGCGAAGAGCAGCATCGTCACGCACACGTCAGGAGGCCCCATGCCGTTCGCGCCCGTTGGAACCCCCGCGCCGCCCTCCCGCGCCCTGCCGCGCATGGCGATCGCCCTGCTCGCCTGCCTTGCTCTATACGGCATCGACCTCGCCTGCATGGCAACCGTCCCCGCAACCGGATTCGACTTCGCGTCGGGCTTTGCGGTGCCGTTCGACCTCATGGTCTTCGTCCCGGCGGTCTTCTACCTCCTCGTGGTGCGACGCTACAGGCTGTCGCCCTTGCTGGTGCTGCCGGTCATCTGGCTGGGCGGCCTCGTGTCGCTGCAGTTCGCCGCGCCCGGCAAGCCGTCGCTGCTGGCGCCGCTCGGCCTGTGCGCCGTCGGAGTGGAGCTGGGCATCGCCGCGCGCGAGGTCCTCCGCCTCGTCCGCCGCTTCCGCACGGCGAAAGCGTCCTCGGACAACCCGCTCGACTGGTTCTTGGACGCGTTTTCCGCTCTCGCTCGCAACGAGCGGGTCGCGCGCATGGCGGCGCTCGAATGCGTCATGTGGTACTACGCGTCGGCTTCGTGGCGCCGCGCGCCGCACGTGCCGCACGGCTACCGGGCGTTCTCGTCCCACCGGCAAAGCGGCTACGTCGCCGCGGTCGGCGTCATGCTGGTTCTCATCGCCGTCGAGACGGTCGCCGCGCACCTGTTGGCAGCACGGTTCAGCGTCGCGGCCGCATGCGTGTTGACCGCACTCTCCCTCTACACGATCCTCTGGATGATCGCCGAAGCCCGCGCCGTCGTGCTGAACCCGCTTCTGGTGGACGATGTCGAGCTGGTGGCGCGCTGGGGCATGCTCGTCTGCGAGCGCATCCCCCTCGACCGCATCGCGCGCGTCGGTTCCCAGGATCCCGCTGTCCCGAAGAGGGAGCTTCTGAACCTGGCGGCCATGGGCGGGCAGGCGTTGTGGATCGAGCTGGCGGAACCCCTCGAAGTGCGCGGCCTCACCGGAAAG
Source organism: Eggerthella sp. (assembly GCF_048329335.1). Classification (NCBI taxonomy): domain Bacteria; kingdom Bacillati; phylum Actinomycetota; class Coriobacteriia; order Eggerthellales; family Eggerthellaceae; genus Eggerthella; species Eggerthella sp. The sequence goes on from NZ_DBFEGU010000393.1 coordinate 6,231, forward strand.
CCCCGCCTCGTGCGCGCGATCAAGACCACGCCCGACGATGCCGCCGCGTTCAAGGACGCGCTTCGCCCGCGAAGCTGACGCGATCCTTACCCTTGCGCTTCGCCTCGTACAGCGCACGGTCGGCCGCGTCGAACAGCGATTCGTACGTTCCTCCGTCGATACCGGCCAACGCTCCGCCCACGCTGAGCGTGACGAGCGCGCGGCCTTCGCATCTTTGCCCGTTCACCCGCAGAGCAGCCCGCTGCGCCTGAACGAGATCGGCGTGCGGCAGATACGCGACGAACTCGTCGCCGCCGATACGCGCAACGATGGCGTCGTCCGACGCCAACGCCTCTTCAAGCGACCGCGCCACGTTCGACAGCAGCTCGTCGCCGGCCAGATGGCCGAACGTATCGTTCACGCCTTTGAAGTCGTCGATGTCGATGACGAGCAGAGCTCCCACGCCGCGTTTCGCACCGGTGCGCAACAGCGGGTCGATGAGCTCGGAGGTGGCGCTCTGATTGAACAGCCCGGTCAGAGGATCGCGTCGCGCCTGGTCGGCGAGGTCTTCAAGCTGACGACGCTCCGCGGTGATGTCTCGCCAGCTGCCGATGGTGCGCACGGGCGCTCCGTTGCGGTCGTACAGCATCATGGCGTGCATGCGCGTCCAACGCCAGTCGCCTTCCGGCGAGCCCCCGAAAAGACGACGCACGTCGAGCGTCACCGACTCGCCGCCCTGCAGCGCCTCGGCCAGGCGCTCGCAGTCGTCGGGATGGATGCGCCCGCCTTCTGCGATCATCTCGGTGTAGCGCTCGATCCGACGCTCCTCGGGAAGCGCGCTGCCGTCCGCGCCGGGCGCGCGCTCGTACTCGACCAGCACGTCGCGCTCGATATCGTATTCGAACAGCACGTCGGTAACGCTGCGCAGCGCGATGCGGTAGCGCTCCCGCTCCACCGCGAGCGCGATCTCCGCCTCCTTGCGCGACGTGATGTCCATGAGCACGCTGCCGATCTTCACCGCACCGTCCTCGGTTTGCACTTTGCGACCCGAATCGAGCACCCACGCCAGCGTACCGTCCTTGCGGCGCGCGCGGTACTCCGTCTCGTACGTAGGCCCCTCGGCGAAGCAGCGCGCGACATCGGCGAGCGCCTGCGCGCGATCGGGAGCATGCACCATGCCCACCGCCGTGCCGCCGCTCACCTCCATCAGCTCTTCGATGGTGTAGCCGAGCATGCGCGCCAGACCCTCGTTGACGTAGGACAGCGTGTACACGTCGTCGTCCTCGCTCATCTTGAGGCCGCCCGTGATGTTGTCGGTGAGCAGATCGATGGTGGCCGTTTTCTCGCGCACGAGCTGCTGCAAGTACTCGTAGGTCTGCCTGCCGGCCTCGAAGGGGAAGTACCGCTCGTCCCTCATCGCCCGATAGGGATTCGACGCATGGACATGGCGGATCTTGAGCTCTCCGCCCGCATCCACCAGCTCGTAGCTGCACCGCTGGCGCTCTTCGATCACCAGCTGCGAGTCCTCGCGCGTGCGCACATTGTAGCGACCCATCACGGTGCAACTGCACTCCGTGACGTTCACCAGGTAAAACTCCTCGTCGAAAACCTCGCACGGAGGCGCAAGCGGCGCGCGCTTCGTCAAATACGACACGATCTCTTCGGCGCTGGTCGAGAATTCCACCTCGCCCGCGCCTATCCACGAGAGATCGTCGGAAAAGCGCTCAACCACCTGCTCGATGCCCGTTCCGGCGTAAAACCGGCGCACCGTGTCGCTCACGAACGACAGCGCTTCGTCGAACAGCGGGTTCATCGCACTCCTCTCGCCTGCCTCCCGAGCGAAAGCCTCGGAGGCCGAGACGGCTTGCTCACCGTCCCCCTACGCATTTCGTTCGAAAGAGTATAGCGCGCCGGCAAGCAGAAGGCTCTGTGAAACCCGCGAACAGTTCGCGCTTAGGGGCGTTCTACCCCTAGATACGAAAAGGGCCACCGGCGAAAGAGCCGGTGGCCTGGTGTTCCGTGGAGCCAGTGACAGGAATCGAACCTGCAACCCACAGTTTACAAAACTGTTGCGCTACCGTTGCGCCACACTGGCGTGCGCGTGAATCGCGTGCGTGCGTATTGTACGACATCATGCGCTTCCGGAAAAGCGTTTCCCGCAACGCCCACAAGCATGATGGGCATCATCGCTCGAAAAACACGGAATCGCTTCCGAAAACGTGTTTTTCGAGCGATGATGCGCGCCCGCTGGCCAAGCCCTCCCCCGCTGCGTCCGCAGGACGTCGGCGCCCCTAACCAGCCGAGGTTCCACCCGGCTCGTCGATCCTCAGCGCGCGGTACAGGCGGTCGGGCACGAGGCTCACGAGATCGTCGGTCCAACGCACGAGGTCGGTGGGCGCATCCGAGCGGAACCAGTCGTTCAGCACCTCGCACTCCAGCTTCGAGAATATCTCCACGATGAACCGCATGTTGTCGTTCACGGTCACATGGCGGTACTTCTCGAGCGTCTCCAACAGCACCGTCTTGCGGTTCTCGGGCATAACGGTCTGGCCGAAGGGCGTGTTGATGCTGTACTGGATGGACTTGCGGTAGAAATCGCGCTCCTGCGCGATAAGCCGGAGATGATGATAGTACCCTGTCTTCCAATCGATGGTGCGCCCTATCTCGTTGAGGTAGAACTGCCGGCAGAAGATGGAATGCCACCAAGGGATGTCGTATTTGCTTTGAAAATGGCGGTAGAACGTCTGCCGGGATATTCCCGCGTTCTCGCATATCTCGGCGATCGTGATGCGATCGAGCGATTTGTCGACGGCATGCAGTATCTTCATCTTCGTGCGCAGCTCGGGCGATCCGAAGATGTCCTGTCCATGAGCAAGATCCGGCAGCATACAAAGCCTCCTCTTAGAGCACCCCGACTTGAACCTGCAAGAAACCTGTCAACCGAATTAAACATACAGCACCGAAACGCCTGACAGCACGTTACATTCTTGCACAATTGTCCGGCATAGTTGACAATCATATTCTTTAATTCCGCAACTCGGACATACGGATGACCTTGTGCAACGGCACCGCGACACCGAACGGACTGCGCCCTTTGAATAGCGTTTCCCAGCCCATCACAATATCTTCACAGAGAGGTGGACACGCCACCCGAAGACCTTGAAGGCGGCGCCGGAAGCGCTGCCGGAGAAAGGAGACTGTCATGGCGAAGATAGTCAATTCTTGGAACGACTGGGATCCGCTGAAGCGCGTGATCGTCGGCCTGTGCGACAACTCGGTCATCCCGCCCGAGGAGCCCGCGACC
>NZ_DBFEGU010000394.1:0-7972 GCF_048329335.1 Eggerthella sp.
GCAGTTTCCTTCCCGGAACGCGACCGGGGTGCCGCCCGGCATCCGAAGATGCCGGGCGTCGTGCGGTTAGTACATCAGGACCACTGGGTAGCCCAGCTGGTAGATCAGCACGCGAAACATCACGGAGGTGGCCAGCGCGCCGATGGCGGCGACGACCATGAGCGTCTTGGAGGCGCCCACCTTCTTCTTCGCCACGAAGGCGCAGGCCGCAGCCACGATCACGGAGACGATGGAGCCCCAGAACATGGGCGCTCCCGCGCCGGACACCATGACGGTCATCAGGCTGTCGACGTGCGTGGGGGCCGTGGTCATCGATGTCGGGTCGGCGTAGTAGCCGAATTGCGCGATCTTCGCCATGGCGCAGGCGATGACGAACACCACGTCGGCCACGATCTGCACGAGGGCCGCGATGAACGTCAGCTGGATGCCCGTCGCCTCGACGGCCTCGTCCTTCTTCAGGATGGAGATCAGCCAGACGGCCGCGGCGCCCAGGAGGCACGCGTTGCCCAGATAGAACGCCACGAGCGCCAGGCCCCACGCGGGACGGGCCGGCATGAGGTAGGAGTGCGCGGTGGCGACCATCATGAGCACGGCAACCGCGAGGGTCGCCCAGGCCAGCGCCTTGGGAACGGGCTTGCCGCCTCGAAGGACCACGAACCATGCGACGATGACGATGGCCAGCGCCACGCATCCGATGAGCTCCTGGGTGATGCCCGACGTGATGTGCCCGAAGCCGTTGAAGATGCGCTCCCAGTGCTCGAGGTGCAGGAAGGCTCCGATGCCGCCTACCACCAGCGAGACGGCGGACGTGATGAGCGCGGTCATCTGCAGGTTCCTGCCCTGGCCCTTGAGCGCCAGGATGGACATGCCGCCCAGCGTGCCGCAGGTCAAGCATACGAACAGCGTGAAGATGACGAGAGGCCACTGCGTTTCCATTACTCATCACCTCCTTCCCAGTGATGGTCGCGTAGGATGTAGGAGTACGACGGCTTGTTGCCCACGTCGGGCAGCTTGTGCACGTCGGCGTCGGTGAACGGCTCCAGGAACTCCACCATCTTGCGGCGCTTGCCCAGCGGGTCCTCGGAGCCCTCGAACGACTCGTAGCCGGCCTCGGTGTCGCCGATCCAGCGGGCGTTGCCGCCGCACTGGCTGACGCACTGGGGCAGCTCGCCCTGCGACAGCTTCTGCTCGCACAGCGTGCACTTCTCGACGACCTTCTCCTCCTCGTTGAGGTAGCGGACGCCGTAGGGGCAGGCCATGACGCAGAACTGGCAGCCGATGCACTTCTCCTTGTCGATCTGGATGGAGCCGTCCTCGGCCACGTGCGACGCCTCGGTGGGGCACACCTTCACGCACTCGGGGTTCTCGCAGTGCTGGCAGCTGATGGGCAGGAAGTACATGTACACGTCGGGGTACTGCCCTGATCCGCCCGGGATGGGGTTCGGCCCCACGCGCACCACTTTGTTCCAGTAGCTGCCGATGGGCACGTTGTTGACCGCCTTGCAGGCGACCGAGCACGCCAGGCAGCCCACGCACCGGTTGAGGTCGGTGATGATAGCCTTCGTCATGGTTTACTCCCTCCCTTCGTAGGTAGGCAGCCATTCCTTCAGACGGGGGTCGTCGGAGGTATGGATGATGGGCGTGCCGGTGGAGTCGCACGGCACGGGGTTGTTGAACGGCGAGTTCTCGGGCGTGGCCTTGTAGATCTTCACCTGGTAGGCGCGCAGGTTGGATGTGCCGGAGTGCGGATCCTGGGCGTAGTGGTCGATCAGCTGGTTCACCTGGGAGAACTGCCAGCCGTGGCCGGCGTCCTTCACCTCGGGGTACCACCACGTGTGCTCGAGGTTGATGACGTCTTCCTTCACGCCGTAGTACAGGTCGGCCACTTCGCGGATCTTGCCCCATTCGGTTTCGATCCACACCCAGTCGCCCTGCTCGATGCCGTACTCGGCGGCCGTCTTCGGGTTGATCTCCACGCGCGGCACGGGCCACAGCTCGCGGCACCAGGGCAGCTGACGATGCTCGGAGTGGAAGTACACCGGGATGCGACGGCCGGTGGTGGCGGTCAGCGGGTACTCCTTGATGCGGTCGCCGTCCTTCGGGCCGTGAGGCGGCTCGGTGTAGGTGGGAAGCCTCCACTCGGGATGGTCGGGATGGTGCGATTCCATGACGGTGGACCAGATCTCCTGCTTCATCGTCGGGGTGAACCAGCCCGGCTTCCAGTCGCCGATGCCCTTGCCGGCCGTGTAGTCGAGGCGGCCCCACACGCGGTCGCGTGCGCGCATCGCGCCGGTCTGGTAGCGGCGGTACGTGCCCCAGTTGCGCGGCTCGATGTCCTTCGCCTGCCACCAGCCGTGCTCCTGGAAGGCCTTGACGTACTCGTCCCACGTCTTGTACTTGGGCGTGACCTCGGCCATCGGAACGCCGTGGCGCTCGAACGTGGGCTTGCCGTTCTCGACGTGCCACGTGGTGTAGGTCAGCTCGTCGTCGGTGAGCAGCTTGATGGAGTCGTCCAGCTGCCAGTTGATGTCGGGCCACTCGTTGCCCGGCTCGTCGGTCCACTTCCAGTTCATGCGGCGGGCGAGGTCCATGACGATCTCGGGATCGTACTTGGCTTCCGCGGGCGGCTGCACGCACTTGACCGTGGCGCCCATGGCGCCGGCGGAACCTTGGCTGGCGCGCGGCGAGTTGAGCTCGATCCAATGGGCCACCGGCAGGATGATGTCGGCGGTGTCGTTCTGCGGCGTGTGCCACAGGTTGAGGTCCACGTAGAAGTCAAGCGAGCACAGGGCCTCCCAGGCGCGCGTGGTGTTCGTCTGGCTCATGAAGTTGCCGGACTCGTTCCAGAGGGCGCGCACCGGGTAGGGGTCGCCCGTGATGACGGCGTCCCACAGCGAATGGCTGTCGCACCAGTACTGCCACCAGCCCAGAAGCGGGAACTTGTCGATGCCGATCTGCTTGCGGTTGACTTCCTCCGGCGGGGTGGTGGCGCCGGGGGCCCAGGCGCTGAAGCCCTGGAGGTCGCCGTCGATGGGGACGATGGTCGGGCCGCGGTTGCCGCCCGGGGTGTCCATGTTGCCGGTGATGCCCACGAGGTTGTCGAAGGCGCTGCAGTTCTGGATGGCGCTGCAGAAGTGCTCGACCGCCAGCATGTACTGGATGCCGCCGTTGCCGTAGCCGGTGGACGGGTCGATGCGCGTGCCGTAGGCCGTGGCCGCCGCCTCGATCTCGGAGGCGGGGATGCCGGTGATCTCGGCCGCCACCTCGGGCTTGTACTCGGCGGCGCGGGCCTTGTAGTGCTCCCACACCGGCTTGACCTTCACGGTCTTGCCGTCCTTCAGCGTGATCTCGAACTCGCCTTCCAGCGCGGGGTCGATGGCGGGGTCGAACGGCATGGGATCGGGCAGCCAGCCCTGCGTCTGGCCCGGCAGCAGGTTGTCCTGCGCGGCCTCGCGGCCTTGGCGCGCCTTCTCGGAGTCGTAGTTCTCGCCCTCCCAGAAGCCGCCGGTCTCGTCGATGACGCCTTCCTGGTCGGCGTTGAACCAGGTGAACGCGCCGTACTCGTGCTCGACGCCCTCGGCCTTCAGCTTCTCCCAGTTGTTGTCGTACACGAGGAACTTATAGGGGCTGCCGCCCTCCTTGATGTCGCTTTCCTTGAGCAGCGCGGTTTTCACGTCCCAGTAGGAACCGTCGGTGCGCACGGTGGGGAAGCCGGAGGGCTCCATGTCCTCGCACACGAGGAACGGGGCGTTCGTCCACTTCTTCACGTACAGCTCGTCGTAGAGCTTCTTCTCGATGATGACGTTCGTCCAGGCCAGGGCCAGGGCGCCGTCGGTGCCGGGGCGCAGGTGCTGCCAGTAGTCGGCTTCCTTGCCCATGTTGGCCATGCGGGGGTCGACGCTGATGTGCACGTCGGCGCGCGATGCCACGTCCACCGTGGTGCGGCAGGAGTCGTCGTAGTTGGACAGCTCGGACGCGCCGCCCCACTGCACGTACACTTTCGGGCGCGTGATGGTTTCCATCCACGACATGGCGAACTGCGACACCATGGTGGTGGCGAAGTGGCGCGGGCCCTTGCAGATCTGCCAGGCCTCAACGTTGTTCGGCGTTTCCAGCATGTTCTTCAGGATGGACTCCGAGTGCATGCACCAGATGCGCGACGTGCCCACCTGGCAGGCGATGGCCTCGCCGCCGTGCTTCGCCTTGATGTCCATGAAGTTGTCCACGATGGACTGCATGGCCTCGTCCCACGAGATGCGCTGCCAGCCGGGCTCCTCGCCCTTCGGGTTCGTGCGCTTCATGGGATAGTGCAGACGGTCGGGGTGGTACGCCGCCTGGATGGACGACTGCGACTTCGTGCAGCAGTTGCCCATGGACTGGAACGCTCCCTCGTCGCCCTCGACGCGTATGGCCCGCCCGTTCTGGACGATGACCTTGACGCCGCACTCCATCTTGCCGCAGCCGCGGCAGCACGTTTTCACGGCCACGGTGTCGTTGCCGGACACGCTGCTGTACGTCTCTTCGGCCAGCGCGGTGTGCGTCGAAGCGCCGAACGCCGCGGCTGCCGCACCGGTGATGGCGGCGGTCTTGACGAACGTGCGTCGTGACATGGTCAGGTTACCCATACTCCTCCTCCTTCTTTCTCCTCGTTCTCGTCTTGCTCGTCTTCGTTCGGGCGATCGGGGAGGGGGGCTTCCGGGCGAAGCCTCGGGCTCCGGACCGGTGCAAAGTCCCCGTGTCGCTTGGGTTGACCATACGGATGCGAGGGGATGCAGAGCATCGTTCAAAGGTTGGAAAGCGGGTTCGACCGCATCATAAATTCTTATGATCTTGTGATCATGAAAAAATCGATGACGATTTGAACTGGAAAAACATCAAACGAAGGTCATAAACTATTCTGAAACTAGAATAACTTCCTCAAAGAGGGATGCTCATCTTTTCCGTATAATCGAACCCGTCGACAGAGGGGTCGGCGCGAGCGACGTTCCGTACGGGCTCACAGGGGGTGGGGCATGGAAAAGCTTCGGAGTGCATGGGATACTGCGTTGGGGACGAGCCTTTCCCTCACGCGCATCGCGGGTGCGGCCTTGCAATGGCTTTGGATGCTCATGATGTTCTACAGCATCGTGCCGTACGGCTTCTCGTCGGACGTGCGCGGCTCGCTGTACGTCAGCCTGATCATATCGCTGGTGGCCATGGTGGTGACCATGCTGTTCGTCTCCGTCATCGTGCGGCGCGAGCGGGTGAGCGGCAACCGCTCCATCGTGCTGGGATCGGCCATCATGATGAGCGCGGGCAGCGTGCTCACGCCGTTCTCCGATCCTACCACGCCCGTCGGCATGCTGGTGCTGGGCCTGAGCGCGGTCATGACCGGCACGGGCTCGGCCGTGCTGTTCTTGTGCTGGATCGAGCTCGAGTCGGGGCTGGGAGGCCGCTTGGCGCTTGTGGAGCTTGCCTCGTCGCTGTGCATCGCGTTCGTCGTGGGGTTCTTGCTGATCGTAGGGCCGGCGATACCCGTCATCGTGCTCATCGTTGTCATGCCCGTGCTTTCGGCGGCAGCTCTCAGGCGCAGCGCGCCCGATACGCCGCAGCTGCCGCGCGAGCCCGAGCAGCCTTTGTCGCGCCATACGGCGACCCTGTTCGCGAAGGCGCTTCTGGGCGCGGTGCTCATCGGCATGTTGATGGGGTTCTTCGACGTGGTGTCGGGGTTCAAAACCTACGAGGTGCAGGACATCTTCGGCACGTACCTGTTTCTGGCGGGCTTCATCGGAGCGTTGGCCGTCTGCCTGATAGCCGTGTTCCTGCAGCGCGACAGCGTGTTCTTCTCGTACCGCGTCTCCATGCCGATGCTGTGCTTGGGGTGCTTGTCCACGCCGTTTATGGCCGACAACAACACGTATTCGAGCGCGCTTATCTTCGGCGGCTACCACTGCTTCGTGCTGGTGCTGTGCGTGGTGTGCATCGACGTGGCGTCCAGCTTCCGTGTGAGCCCGGCGCGGACGATCGGCCTGGGGTTCGTGGCGCTGTACGGCGGCGAGACTGCAGGCCAGCTGTTCGCCCATTCGCTGGAGGCGACCGGGGTCAGCATGTTCGACCTTACGCTGGTCACGCTGGTGGCCGTGTCGCTGCTGTTCATCGCGCATTTGTTCCTGTTCACGGAGACCGACCTCATCAAAATCGGCATCGGCGAGGTCAGCCTGATGGGCACGGTGCCCGAAGAGGCCGCCGACGACCCGGCCGACCCGGTGGATCCGTGTGCGCTGATCGCGGAGCGCTTCGCCCTGTCGCCGCGCGAGACCGATGTGCTTCCGCTGCTGCTGGAGGGGCGCACCATCTCGCGCATCCAGGAGACGCTGTTCATCTCGGCGGGTACGGTGAGCACGCACATCCGCCACATCTACCAGAAGACGGGCGTGGACAACCGCCAAGAGCTCATCGACCTGGCCCACGAGACGGCCGCGCAGGACGAGGCGGTCTGAGGCGATGGAGACGGCGTATCTGCACGAGTTCGCGAAGGTGGCCGAGTGCGGCAGCTTCACGGCGGCTGCGCGCGAGCTGCATCTGACGCAGTCGACGCTGAGCAAGCACGTGGCCTTGTTGGAGCGCGAATTCGGGGCCGACCTGTTCGTACGCGACCGCAGCGGCGTGAGCCTGACCGAGGCGGGCGGCGTGCTGTACGCGCAGGCGCGGCAGATGGAGAAGCTGCTGCGCGCCACCGAGCTGCTGGTGCGCGCGGCGCGCGACGGGCAGGCTGCGGGCTCGACTGCCGGTGTCGCGGCGGGCGAGGGTGCTGTCGACGGCTCGCCCGCGGCCGCGGGGGACATGGCGCTGCGCTGCAAGTGCCGGCTCGCGGCCGAGCGCTGCGGGCTCGACCGGCGCGAGCTGGGCGCGCTCATCCTGTACGTGGAGGAGCACGGCTTCGAGACGATCCAGGGCGAGCTGGCGCTGACGCGCGACGAGGTGGCCGACGTGCTGGGCAGCGTGTACCGCAAGCTGGGCGTGGGCGACAAGCAGGAGGCGCTCGATTTCATCCATTCCGTTTCGGAATGATGGTAGACGCGCCCGCGGCGGTTGGGCATACTGCGTAGAAGTGAAAGCGCTATGAAGCTGGGGGGCTTCGAGCAAAGGGCTTCATCCGAAGAATGGATGGAGACCGAATATGAGTGCTTGTACTGCTGCGTCCGTCGAAGACGCGGCGAACAATCTTCTTGAGGAACTGAATAGCGGCGCGAAGTGCTTGTGCGTGGAGCACGATGCGTCCGACGACGTTGCGCCGGCGTTGCTGCGCGCGGCTCGCGCTCGCGTCGAGGCGGGGTCGAACGTGCGCGTCGTGTGCGCCGACGCCGTTGCAGCCGCGCGCTTTCGGGCGCTTGCGGCCGACGATCCGCTGCTGGGCGCGCTCGACGTGGTGTCGGTGCGCGAGCTGGCCCTCTCGATTCTGGGCGATGCGCGGGTCGGCGACGCCGTGGGACGCGACGCGCGCGTGCTGGACGAGAACGAGCTGGCCGTGCTCATGGAGGACGTGAAGGTGAGCGGCCTCAAGCCGGGCCGGCTGCGCGAGATGCTCAAGTTCTTCTACAAGAGCATCAGCGACTGCGCCGACGATGACGAGCGCTGGCTGATCACCGCCGAAGAGCAGACCGTGCACGCCATCCTCACCGAGAACCTGGAGGCGCGCCGCGCGCTGCTGCCGTGCGAGGTTTCGTCGCTGGCGTATCGCGGCCTTGTGAAAGCCGAGGTCGAGCGCGAGCCGCTGACGCTGGTGGCAGACGACTTTGGGTCGCTCAGCAAGGCGTCGCAGCGCCTCGTGCGCCATCTGGCGACGGACGGCCTCGTGGCGGCCGGCCGCACGCTGGCCTCGTCCAGCTCCGAGGAGCCGTACCCGTGCTTCGACGGGTTCCGCGCGCTTGCCGACGAGGCCGACTGCCTGGTGACGCTGGCGTGCGAGCGGCCGGCCGCGGCGCGCGAGTCC
>NZ_DBFEGU010000395.1:0-3174 GCF_048329335.1 Eggerthella sp.
CCTCTGTTTTTCGGGAAGTTCGCTCTATTGTCTCATACGCCGCGCCCACAGGGAAGCGGCGCGGCGGCAGGTCGCAGGATGGGGCCGCGGATCCCTAGCGGTTCTCGATGTGGCCGATGTTCTTGAGCTCGATGTTGATGAGGCCGTTCGGGCCGCTGACGAACTCGATGAAGTCGGGGTTCTCGCCGTACTCGGCCGGAAACGTGATGTCGATGCCCGTGTCGGTGCGGATCTTGTGGCTCTTCGCCACGCGCTTGGCCACGTTCTTCTCCACGACCACGCGCTCGGGCAGCGCCTCGTCGGCAAGCGCCTGCTCGAAGCGCTTCTGCAGCGGCTCGTCCTCGAACACCTCCTCGCCCAGGTCCCACGGGGCAAGCTCGTCGGACTCGTCGGCGTTCTCGGCAACGTAGGCTTTCGCCTTCGACACCGCCACAGCCGCGTTGGCGCCGTACTCCTCGGCAACCTCCTCGACGATGCGCGTCACGGCGTCGAACACCTCTTTGCTGGACGCCTCCATCGAGCATTGCAGCAGGCCGTCGGGAATGAGCCAGCGGTTCTCGCCCGCGATGGCGCGCTCCTTGTCGCAAAACGACACCGACAGCGTCTTCGACTCGATCACCGCGAACGACGCCACCTTCTGCGACGGATTCGGCAGGATGGCGTGATGGCGCGCGATGTCCACGCGCTGCGCGCCGCTCTCGCCGTAGCCCACCTCGTGCATGTAGGCCTGCTTGGCCTCCAGCAGCATGAACGCGAAGTAGCGCTTGCCCTCGCCGCGATACGCCGCCTCGGCCTCGTCATCGGTCATCTCCCGCACCGTGTTGTCGGGATCGTCCTCGAAGTCCACCACCAGCAGGTCGGCCGATTCGGTCTTCTCCATGCGCCCCAGCTCGCCAGCGATGAACTCGGCCACCTGGACGGACAGGTCGACGAACTCGCGCTGGCCGCGGAAGTAGCAGCGCAGCTCCTCGGCGAACATGCTGTTCTCAGCGAACTCGCCGCGCTTGCTGTCGATGTTGCCGAGCGCCTTCTTCGCGTGGCTCGTCACGTAGCGCTTGGCGTTCTTGCTCGAAAGATCGAGCTCCTCCTGGGCGTACACGTTGACGCACGAGACGAAGTCGAAAACGTGCAGGATCGCATGGTTGATCTTCATGAAGCCTCTCCGCTGCTCTCGTAATCCGGAATTTGTCGCGAACGTTCAGGATACCGGAAGCCGGAGCCCGGCGACGCGAAGAACGGAGAATCCCCAGATGCCGTCCCTTCCCGCCCCGCAAACGGGCGCGCGATAGCCCGAGAATGCGAGCGCCCTGCCAAGCGCCGTCGAAGAACCGCCCGCATCTCTGCTCATCCATTTTGCTAGCGATTATGCTATACTTACGTATAGCTCATAGGCTGCTTGAAAGGAGGAACGATGGGTGCCGCTGCCGAGACGATCCAGTTCAACACCCGTATCGAGCGTTCGCTCAAACTTGCCGGAGACGACGTTTTGAAACGCGCCGGATACTCTCCGTCGCAGGCGGTTCGCGCGCTGTGGCGCAAAGCAGCAGGGTGCGGCGAAAACCCCTCGGCCATCGTGAACCTGCTGGAGGACCGTCCCTTGCCAGCGCGCGCGAACGCGAGGATAGAGAGCCCGTCGCAACTCGAAGCGCTTCGCCGCGGACGCGAGGAAGCGGCGCGAGCGTTCGCGGATATGGGCTTCGGAAGCGAAATGCCCTCTTCCGTCGCCTTCGATCCCTACGACCAGCTCATGGAAGAGTTCATACTCGAGCGCCACGGCGAGGAAGGAGTGCGGCCATGAACGGAGCCGCCCCGGTCTTCCTCGTCGATACGAACGTCTGGCTCGACAATTACCTGGGATTTCGCCCAAACCATCGCGCATCGTGCGAATTCCTCGACGAAGCCGTGGAGCGAGGCGCAACGCTCTGCCATGCGGCGACCACGGCGAAGGACGTCCATTTCTTCACCTGCAGCACCCTCAAGAAAGCGGCGCGCGAGAAGGGCGAAGCGGTCGACGAAGCCTTCGCGCTGGCCGCGAACCGCCTAGCCTGGGCGAACCTCGCTAACATGAACGAGGTTTCGACGCTCGTCGGGCTCGACCTATCCGACTTCTGGGTCGCCAGCAAGCTGAGCGCGTTCAACGGGGACATAGAGGACAACCTGATCATGGCATGCGCCGAACGCGCGAAGGCCGACTACATCGTAACGCGCGACAAAGGCCTGCTCAGGAGATCCACCGTGTGCGCGCTCGCGCCCGAGGACGCAACCGCCCTTCTGCGCGCCCGCGGCTAGCGGCCCGCCGCCTGCCCGCGGTCGAAGGCCAGCAGACGTCGGTAGCGCTCGCTCGTGCACGCGAGCTCGTCCGGCGCGCCGTCGAGCGCGATGCGGCCGTCCTCCACGAACACGACGCGGTCCATGGCGTCCACGCCGGCCAGATGGTGGGTGATCATGATCACCGTCTTGCCCGCCAGCGCCTCGAACAGGTCGTCCAGCAGCGCGCGCTCGGTGATAGGATCGAGGCCTACCGTGGGCTCGTCCAGGATGACCACGGGCACGTCCTGCAGCAGCACGCGCGCGAGCGCGACGCGGTGGCGCTCGCCGCCCGAGAAGCGCAGGCCGGCCTCGTCCACCAGCGTGTCCAGGCCGTTCGGCAGCCGCTCGGCCATCGACCGCAGCCCCACCCTGCCCAGCGCGTCCCATACCTCGTCGTCGGTCGCGTCCTCGCGCCCGATGCGCAGGTTGTCGCGCAGCGTCATGTTGAACAGGTAGGTGCGCTGCTGGATGACCCCGATCCACTTCGCCGCCTCGTCGCCGAGGTCGGCCGTGGGCGAGCCGCCCAGCGTCACGCCGCCCGCATCGGGTCGTATGTCGCCGCGCACGAGGGACGCCAGCGTGCTCTTGCCCGCGCCGCTGCGGCCCAGCACGGCCACGCGCTGGCCCTGCGGCACCGTCAGGCTCAGGCCGCGCAGCACGTCACGCGACGTGCCGGGATAGCGGTACTCCGCCCGGTCAACCCGCACGTCGAACGGCGCCTCGGGCACACGCGCGGGCGGCTTCTCCTCGCCGGGGGTCGGCAGGTCGTTCAAACGCGCGATGGAGTCGCGGTAGGCGCCGGCCTCCACCGCCGCCGACGACAAGGGCGAGAACGCATCGATGAGCGGGAAGAAGCCCAGCACG
>NZ_DBFEGU010000396.1:0-2418 GCF_048329335.1 Eggerthella sp.
CAGCCACACGCGGCTCGCAAGCGTCCGCTCCCACGGATCGAGCGTGTAGGGACGCGGCTGCGGCCCCTCGGCTTCCCCGGGCGGCGTCGCGGCATCGGAACGCTGGACGGCCCTGCGCGCGAGCGGCACGTCGTCGAGCGAGAGCAGCGCCGCGGACACGTGGCGCTCGATCAAGCCGCTGCGCGCGTGCAGCACGAACGACTCGTGCGGCAGCAGCAGGCTGCCCCGTGCGCCTTTCTTGTCGAGCGGCAGGCCCCGCATCGTGGCCAACGTGGCCGCCAACCGCTTCTCGGCCGCCCGCTTGCGCTTCGCCGGAAGCGCATCCCAATCGCCGGCCAGGACCGCATGCTCCTCGACGATGGCGCGGACGAGCAGCCGCTCGTCGCAGCAGCGCAACAGGGCCTGCAGCGAAGGAACCTGCTTGATGGAAAGCGCCTCGCGTTCCCAGGCGCTACCATCCGACATGACCGACCTCTTCCAGAAGCGCGAACGCTTCGGCGCACGGCATGACCACGGCGCATCGCAACGGGCGCGCGAGCATGCTTTCCTCTTCAACCTCCTCGTCGAACAGGGGAAACTCGGCCGAAACCCCCTCTCCCGGCCAATCAGACGCGAGGATGCGGCACAAAGGCAGCGCCTCGACGAGCACGAGCGTTTCAGGGTAGGAGCACGACGTTTGATTTCCGAATGCAGGCATAGCACGACACCTCGTTTACCGTGTTCCAGGGCGTGGGAGGATGCTCGATCCTGCAAGCGTGGTACGGATCGCGTGGAACACCGCGGTCATCTATGGGCTGCCCGTCCTTCGGGAGGCGTCGGGTTCAGCGCTTGCACTGGTTCTTTCGTTCGAGAACAGTATAGCATATGATACGAACATTTGTTTGTTAAATTATTCGAATAATCCCAGCAGATCGGACAGCTCGTCGCGCGAATGGATGTCGAGCTTGCGGTAGATATGGCGAATGTGCGTTTTGGCCGTGCCGTTCGCAATGAACAGCTCGCGCTCGATGGAGCCCACGGTCTTGCGCTGCGCCAGCAACAGCAGCACCTCTTCCTCGCGCGGCGACAGGCCGTACGAACGCGCCAGCTCCTGGCACCGGTTCGCCAGCTCTTGCTTCTTTACGATGGCCCGGTCGCCCGCCGTGCCATCCTCGCCCAGAAACGACACGCCCCAGCGGCTGGACAGCTCCTTTTCCGAGAAGAGGATCATCGTGGCTGCCACCACGAGGATGACCACGAGCCCGCTGACGACGGCATCCGATCCGGCCAGTCCGAACGACGGCGCGCCCAACAGCTGCTCGGTCTGGCGTCCGAACAGGGTAAACAACGCACGCACGCCGCGCTCGATGCCGAACAGCCACACGGCCGACATCCCGTAGCGATAGCACAGGTTAGCCATGATGAGCATGATGAGGATGGAGAACGCGGTGTAGGACGCACTCGTGCAGAAATCGGACGCGGCCTGCCCCAGGACGCCCACGTTCGGCAAGATGAGGAAAGCCGCCACCATGAGCGGCAACGCGATGCGGTAGATCACACCGAAGTCGAATTTGCCGCCGCGCGCTATGACGCCGACGAACACGATAGCGGCCACCGCCAGCGTGCCGAACGCCGAATGCGGGCCGAACGTCGACTGGTACATCGACGATTCCTTCAGCCCGTACGCGAACGCGTAGATGGCCATGAGCAGCACGATCTTCCAAGGGAACGAAAACTTCGACGGCTTGGCGCGCGGAAGCTCGCCGGAAGGCAACGAGCGGAACCCCGCCGCGCAGGCGGCAAGCGACACGACGGGCAGCACGAGCACGACGGCGCCGAGCCACGGTAACAGCAAGCCTCTGCACAAATAAATGAGGAGCGCCGCCACGATCATGGACGCCGAATAGTACAGCGCGACGCGAAACGGATTGAGACAGCCGTACAGTTCCGACCACAGCAGAATGACGAGCGCGATGCCAAACCCGCCCAACAGCACCGCCGGCACGGCAAGCGCATCCGCCGACCTCGGTATCCAGATGGACGCGAACATGCACAGCGTGGACACCGTAAGCGCAACGCCGGACACGGCGTACAACGAGCGCTTTCCGAACAGCGGGCCGATACGCTTGGCAAGGGCGGCGCACAAAAACATCGTGGCTATCATCACGAGATCGAACGCGTCGTGACCCGCGACAGCAGCTGCGGGGAACTCGACGAACGAGCCCACGAACACGATCTCGATCCACGCACGGTACACGCCCAGCCCGAGGAAGAACAGCGGGATGGACGGCAGCCACGGCAGCAATGGACCCGGCGCCCGTGCGCCCGCAACGGTGCCGTCCTCGCACGCGGGCGCGTCGGCCTTCCGCACGCCGACCGCTTCGTCGTCCGCGAAGCGAAGCTCCGCATCCTCCTGGGATCGATCGAGCGTCCCGGATC
>NZ_DBFEGU010000397.1:0-1874 GCF_048329335.1 Eggerthella sp.
CCGGAGGAGCGCGCCATGAAACCTTACTACGAAGGCTGGTACATGAAACAGCAGCAAGGCGAAGACGTGCTGGCCGTGATACCGGGGCGCGCGCAGGACTCCGCATTCATCCAGGTGGTCTCCAACCGCGGCTCGCGCTTCTTGCCGTACCCCCTGGAGGCGTTCGACCGCACCGACGGCAGCATGCGAATCGGCGACAGCTTGTTCACGCCGTACGGAATGCAGCTGCGCATCGACGAACCGGATTTCGAGTTGGTAGGAAGCGTTCGCTACGATCATCTGCTGCCGCTGCGCTCGGACATCATGGGGCCGTTCGCCTACGTGCCCATGGAAACGAAGCATACCGTGTTCAGCATGCGGCACCAGGTGACCGGATCGATCCGCCTCAACGGTGACGCGCTAGATATTCGCAACGGCATCGGCTATATGGAAGGCGACCGCGGCCACACGTTTCCCCGCAGCTATTTCTGGATGCAGTGCCTCGACGTTCGACAAGACGCCTCCGTCATGCTGGCCATCGCCGAAATACCGCTGGGTCCGATCCGCTTCACCGGCTGTATCGGCATAGTCGCGCTCGGCGAGACGGAATACCGCTTCGCCACGTACCGGGGCGTGCGCATCGTGGAGCATACGCCCACGATGGCGGAAGTGCGGCAGGGCGATATGAGCCTGCGGGTGGAGGTGCTTGACGATCGCGGGCACAAGCTGCAAGCACCCGCCCAGGGTCTGATGGATCGCACGATTCACGAAAGCCCTTCCGTACCCGCGCGTATCCGCTTCGTCAAGGGCGGCGAACCTCTTTTGGACGAGATGGAGTCCCAAACAAGCTACGAATTCGTTTCCCCCGCTTCGGCGTAGGGACCGGACGCCCCCTTTGCGTGCCTCGCGGAGCCGATCCCCGCCGCGTTCGCCCGCACGACGCTGGTATACTGGGCGTATCGAGCAACCTTCGCGAGAGAGGATGCACCATGCTGTACGACAATATTATGATCCCCTACGACGGATCGGCTTCGTCCAAAGCAGCCCTTGCGGAAGCGGTGCGGTTCGCGAAGGACGACCCCGGACTGACCCTTCGCATCGTCCAGATCATTGACACCGATCAGCTTGCCATCGACAAGCTGGAAGCCGAAGGGCGCGACGAACAGACCGTCGCCTCGTCGGCGATGCTTCAGAAAACCTACGAGGAGGTCACCGAGGAAGCCAGCAAGGCGCTGCATCGCGAAATAGACCCGCTGCTGAGCGGCCTCATGAACAAAGTGTACATCGAGCTTTTGCAGGAAACGCAGCCGGGCGGGCAAATCGTGACGTACGCCATCGACAACTTGTGCGACCTCATCGTCATGGGCTCGCGGGGTCTGGGCGCGTTGCGCGGCATTTTGGGCAGCGTCAGCAGCTACGTGCTGCGCAACGCCGACGTTCCGGTGCTCATCGTCAAGGAAGGCACGAACGAGTAGGACGAGCTGTCATCCCGAGCGAGCGGCGCCCAGGGGCTGTTGATGGTTTCTTGACATTCTCGTGCTATGCTCCTCCGTATATGCGCGGCAAGACGAATGCGGAGGAGCGAGAAGAACGTGAGCGAACAGAAAGCGGCCATCGAGCGGAACGGCGAGGCCACGCTGCTGGTGGTCGACGACGAGCCGGAAATCGTCGCGCTTTTGGACGAGTACTTCACGGGTTTAGGCTACCGCGTGCTCACCGCCGAAGACGGGGCAACCGCGCTCAAACGCGCCGAACAGAGCCCCGACCTCATCGTGCTGGACGTGGGCATGCCGCTTATGGACGGCTACGCCGTGTGCCGCCGCCTACGCGAGCATCTCACCTGCCCTATCCTGTTTCTCACCGCACGCGTCGAGGACGTCGACGCGCTGGAGGGC
>NZ_DBFEGU010000398.1:0-1035 GCF_048329335.1 Eggerthella sp.
ACCAGAAGGTGATGCCGCACAGGGCCTCGGGGTTGGAGATGTCGCGGCGCACGCGGCCCACCCAGATGAGGTCCTGGTCGGACGTATCGAGCGGCATGGGCCAGCGGTCGTGCGCGCTAGCGGCCTCGAGGTCGTCCACGAGCTTGACGCCCGGCGCGGCGGCAAGGGCCTCGCGGGCCTCATCGAGCGTGATGTCGCGCTCGAACTCCAGCGTCACGCTCTCGGAGTGGGAGCGCAGCACGGGGACGCGCACGCAGGTGCAGTTCACGCGCAGCTCGGGCAGGTGCATGATCTTGCGGCCCTCGTTTTGCATCTTCATCTCCTCGGAGGTGAAGCCCTCGAACTTCTCGCCACCGATCTGCGGGATGAGGTTGCTCGCCAGCTGGGCGGCGAACGCGCGGGGCTCGGGCATCTCCTCACCGCGCCCCATGGCGCCGATCTGCGCCTCGAGCTCCAGCATGCCGGGCATCCCGGCGCCGGAGGCGGCCTGGTAGGTGGAGACGATCATGCGCGTCACGCCGGCGAGCTTATGCAGCGGCCAGGTGGGAACGAGACCGATGATGGTGGCGCAGTTGGGGTTGGCGATGATGCCGTGATGGCCCTTGACGTCCTCAGCATTGATCTCGGGGATGACGAGCGGCACGTCCTCGTCCAGGCGGAAGGCGTGCGAGTTGTCCACCACCACGGCGCCGCGCTTGACGGCCTCCGGGTAGAGGGCCTTCGCGACATCGTCCTCTGCGGCGCCGAGCACGATGTCCACGCCGTCGAACGCCTCGGGCGCGGCCACCTCGACCGTGACGTCGCCCCAGGGCGTCGCGATGACCTTGCCCGCCGAGCGCGGGCTGGCCAACAGCTTGAGCGCGCCGACCGGGAAGTCCTGCTCCTTCAGGCATGCAAGCATCTGCGTGCCCACGGCACCCGTCGCGCCGACGATGGCGACTGTGTACTGCTTCATGGTTGTTCCCCCTTACGGGACGCTGCACGAACTCCTCCGCGGACGATCCCGGCGGCTGGCGCATGCGAACGGATAGAAAA
>NZ_DBFEGU010000399.1:0-1155 GCF_048329335.1 Eggerthella sp.
GATTCCCAGCGCACGAGCGCCTCGAGGCCGACGATGCGGTTCGTGGCCAGCTCGACCTTCGGCTGGTAGTAGGCCGTGAACTCGCCCTGCTCCAGCGCGGTGCGCGCCAGCGCCACCACCGCGCGCTCGGCCACGTCGCGATCCTTCATGTCGGCCGTGTAGAGCGCCGCCTCGCTCGCCGACGTCTCGCCCACGCTGTCGCGCGCGTAGCGGGTGCAGTCCATGAGCTCGGCCAGGGCCTGCGCATCCAGCCGGCGCGACCCGTCCGGACGCTCCACGATGCAGGCGCCGGCGTGCAGGAGCAGGCGGTGCGAGTGGGAGCGCAGCACGTCCAGGTTGTTGAAGCGGCGGTCCAGCTCCGCGAACTGCTCGAGGAAATCCTCCCAACCGTTCCACTGCACCAGCACCACGAACTCGTCTGCAGTGATGTGCGCGTGGTGCTCGCCGTCGCGTTCAAGCTCGCCTAAAAGCTGGTGAGCGCCTTCAGCAGCCGGTCGCCCTCCGCATAGCCGAACGCGGCGTTGAAGCTCTTGAAGCGTACGATGTCCAGGTACACGATGGCGTGCTCCCCGCTGCCGGCATGCTCGAGCACGCCGGCAGCACCCGTGCGGAAGCGGGCGAGCGTCCAGCCGCCCGTGAGCGGGTCGGTGAAGGACAGCTCCTCGATGTGGCGCGCCGTGCGCAGCTTCGTGCGGCCCAGGTAGAGCGCGCCGGCCAAGAGCACCCCGAACAGCGCCACGAGCCCCGAGATGATCTGCAGCGGGTACTGGCGCAGGAAGTCCAGCGGCGTGGTGGGGTGGACGGCCCGCGAGCTCTGCGACACCCAGGTGGTCATCTTGCTCTCCGCCGTGTACTGCACGCAGCGGTCAAGCACGCTCAGCAGGCGCGCGTCGGCGGTCCCCGCCACGCCGATGCTCATGGCGTTCGTGTAGTCGGTGACGGTGGTGACGGTAAGCGACTCGTACTGCGATTCGGCCAGCAGGTAGTTCGCCACGTGCGTGTCGGCATAGGCTGCATCGGCGGCGCCCGTCAGCACGGCATTGACGCACTGCTTCGGCGTGTCGAAGTACAGCACCTCGTCCCCCACGTGCTGGCGCTCCATCTCGGCAGCCAGGGCGAAGCCCCGCGGCAGGGCGATGCGCGAGCCTTCGGAGG
>NZ_DBFEGU010000400.1:0-4205 GCF_048329335.1 Eggerthella sp.
GCTTCAAAACAGGCTTGAACAAACCGAATTTCCAGATAACGAAGAACAAAACCACAGCCAGCACAATGCATACCATCCAGCGCACCGGCCCCGAGAAGCTTCCCATCAGGCAACCTACGAGCACGAGTGCCGCCGAGCAAAGCCACAGCACCGCCACCGAGCGCTTCTGGCTCAACCCTGCGCGCATGAGACGATGATGGATATGCCCCAAATCGGCGTCTTTCACCGGCTGATGCAGACGCTTGCGTCGGACGATAGCCGAGACGGTATCGAGCACGGGAACTCCCGCGATGATAAGCGGCACCAGCATGACCACGAAGCTCTGCGTGCGAACGACGCCCACCACCGACACGATGCCTACGACCAAGCCGAGCAACAGCGATCCGGAATCGCCCATGAACACCGAGGCGGGAAAGAAATTGTAGCGCAGAAACGCAAGGCAGACGGCTATCAGCGCAAGGCAGACGAGCACGAGGGTGAAGCTTCCCCGCATCAAGACAAGGTACAGCAGTCCGCCGGC
This sequence comes from Eggerthella sp., assembly GCF_048329335.1. NCBI lineage: Bacteria > Bacillati > Actinomycetota > Coriobacteriia > Eggerthellales > Eggerthellaceae > Eggerthella > Eggerthella sp. The sequence goes on from NZ_DBFEGU010000400.1 coordinate 521, forward strand.
GACTATGGCCACCAAACCCGAAGCGAGCCCGTCCAGCCCATCGATCAGGTTGGTGATGTTCACGAACACCACGAGGTACAACACGGTCAAAGGATAGTCGATCCAACCGAGCGACAGATAGTCGCCCACGACCAGCGTGCGCACCGCGCCGATGGTGATGCCCGAAAGCGTGACGACCGTCGCGGCCACGATCTGCCCCGCCAGCTTCACGCCGGGCGACAGCTGCGTGATGTCGTCCACCAGACCCACGGTGAACATTGTCGTCACGCCGACGAACAATACGATGTAGTTCACGTCGCTCAAAATATACAGATCATGCAAATCCCAATCGAAGAACCGCACTCCGAGGAACATCGTGAAACATGCCGCGATCAGCCCAACATATAACGCGATGCCTCCGCAACGCGGGATAGGCTCGCGATTCATACGACGATACCCCGGGTAGTCGATAGCACCGATCCGAAATGCGATCTTCTTGGAAACGGGTACCATGCAGTACGCGACCGCAAAGGCCACGGCAAACACGATTACCGCCTGATACCATTCCATGATTGTCCTTGCCGGATATCGCGCAAATGCGCTCGTTCAACGCCCCTATTATAACAGTACGGAAACGAATGCGAGTCGACACGTAAACAGAGCGTCGGGGACGGCGCATCTCAGAATTCAATTGTAGTCCCGAAAAGGGCGAAACGCCGCAAAGCGGATCGTCAACCGCAAACCGCACTCTCACTTCGAGCGCAAACGCTCCTTCAGCCGCCGCACAAGCCACTTGAGCGATCCTTGGGCGTCCTGGAAACCGCACTTCTGCTCCTGGACCTCGGCCGCCTCGATATTGGCGCACGCCAGCAAGAATCGTTCGCGCGAACCCCGCTGGAGCGCTTCGAGCAATTCCCGATAACGATGGTCGAGAATGCGGTCGGCGTCGACGTGCGCCAGGTCGTACGCTTCGAGCCCGCCGGAAGCCAGTCGCTCGTAAGCGACGGCGAACGCGTCGAAGTCGCGATACGTCGGCAAGTTGTAATACACCGCATCGAGCAGCCACGCCTGGTACGCCAAACGCAACGGCTCGTACAAGCCCTCCTCCTGCAGCCACGCGCGCAACGCGGCGAACGCGTCGAGGAAATCGAGCGGATGCCGCCCTTTGTCGACCATCGCGTTCGTGCCGGAGAATTCGCGATGCACCACGAGCGGGCGGGCGATGCGCACGATGCGCCTCGCCGACACTGCCGCAGGCAGCGAATACATCAGGTCCTCCGTCAAGCGCAGCTCCTGAAAGCGGATGCCGCGCTCCTCGAGCAGCGAGCGACGCACCATCTTGTTCCAAGGAACGTTCTGCACCGTCTCGAAGAACAGATCGGGCGCCGTCTCCCACGTGAACGAACCTGCAGGGTACGAGGGGAACGCGTCCTCGTGCCGCATCCCCCATTCGGCCGGATAGGTCCTGCCCGCCCGCTGGTTGTACGTGCGGAACGCTACAAGCGCCATATCTGCCTGCGCGTCGTCGAGCGCTTTCACGCAGCTCGCAAGCATATCGCGGTCGAGGTAGTCGTCCGCATCGAGGCAGTACACGTACCGTCCGCACGCCCGCTCCAGCCCGGCGTTGCGCGCCGCACCTGGTCCCGCGTTCGCCTGGCGAAGCGCCGCCACGCGCCCGTCACGCTGCGCACGCTCTTCCACGATCGCCCAGGTATCGTCCGTCGAACCGTCGTCGACGCAGATCAGTTCGAAATCGCCCATCGTCTGCCCGAGTACGCTGTCGAGGCACTGCGCCACGAACTCCCCCGCGTTGTACGTGGGCACGATAACGGATACGACGGACTGCTTGCCATTGCGTTTCATGAAAGCTTCCTAATATGTTTCCGGATGGTCGGCTGCGAACTTCGCCGCCCCGCTGTCGAGCAATTCGCCGAGAACGTCTCTACTGATAGGATCGAACAGCTGCATATCGAGCTCGCCTGCTTCCCGCGCCGCCGCGTACTCGTCGGCCATGCGCTGCGCGAACGCCTCGTGGGCGCTCGCGTCGATGCGCTCGTAATTCCACCGGTATTTGCTCCATTTGTCCACGTAGAACCATGGCAGCAGCGCGCGGCAGCGGTCAGGACGGGCGCGCAAGAACCGCTCGCAGTCTTCCAGCTCGTCGCACACGACGAACACTTTGTCCGTCGTCTTCACCGACGAACCCGGGTTGTCCATGCGGTAGTGCAGCAGCGGCTTGCGCACCAGCGCGCACCGACGGGCCGCGAACCACGACTTCATCACGAACGACGTGTCCTGAAACGACGCGCCCGGCGTCTCGCGAAAGCGGATGCCCTCATCGTCGAGCCAAGCCTTGCGATAGAGCCCCGTCCAGATCGCGGGGATCGTGCAGACGATGCGCGGCTGCTCGACGGGATCGAAAAGCCTGCCGTAGGGGAAATCGGCGAAGTTGCGTATGCGGTCGTCATGATCCTCGTAGTGCTCGAAAAAGTTGCATTTCACGAGGTCGCAGTCATGTCGCTGCGCCATGCGGAGCAAGCGTTTGAACATGTCGCGCTCAGGGAAGTCGTCGGGCTCAACGATGCCGATGTACGCGCCGCGTGCGGCCTCGATGCCGCAGTTCATAGAAGCGCCGTACCCCGAATTCGGCTTGTCGACGATGACGATGCGCTCGTCCTTCCGCGCCCATTCCTGCAGAATAGACAGCGAGCCGTCGGTCGAACCGTCGTTGACGGCCACGATCTCCAAGTCGCGCAGCCTCTGGGAACACAGCGCCTCAAGGCACTGCGGCAAATAGCGCTCCACGTTGTATATGGGAACCAGCACCGAGACGCTGGGGCAAGCTTGCTGCATCGACTCACCGTCCTTTCTCGAACCTGCATTGTACATGCTTATTGTATGGCATCGCCGCTCGCTATCCGATACAGGCGCATATCGCCCTCGGACAAAACCATCTCGAAACCGGGCGTCTCATCGACCACGCCCTCGATGCCCTCCCAGACAGCCGGATCGTAGAGGAAGAACAGCTCCTTCATGCGCTCGACATCCCGATCGAGAACCAGGAGGTACTCGGCTCCGGTCGTCAGAACCGCGTCTCGCACCGAAGGATTGGACGCCTCGGCAGCCAGCCGACAGCGGATCGTCGAGCTCTCCGGCCGTTCGTCCTCTCCACCGTAACCCGATATGTCGCGATAGTACAGATTCAAATCATCGAGGCTGTATGCGAAAAGCGATCCGTCGTAAGGCTGGTTGACGATAAGCGCCCCGGACGGCACGACCTCTTTCACGTGCTTCGAGAACCGGCTCTTCTCTTCGCTGTAGGCGTTTACCGCCGAACCGTCATTGAGAGCCGTTGCGGTGGCGGCGATGCCCTGGAACGCGCCCTGGCCCAGTCCGAGCGCCCCTCGAACCGGCAAGAAGTTCAATGCGAGGAAGGCGACGGCAACGACGGCCAGAGAAAGCGCCTTCAAACGGTTCTCGCCTGGCGCGCGAACGGATGCAAGAGTCTTCCCGACGATCTTGCACGCGACGTACAGTCCCATCGCCAGAAGCGGAAGAGCCAGTATCCCGGCCAGTGCGGCGGTGCGATAAGGATCGGTGTACCAGAATCCCGACAGCGCGTGTTTGAGCAGGGTATCTCCCTCCACGGCCGAAACGTAATAGATGCAGCATGCCAGAAGATACGAGCACGTCAGCCAAAGATAGC
>NZ_DBFEGU010000401.1:0-1107 GCF_048329335.1 Eggerthella sp.
GTCGCGTGAGTTGTGGCGGTTCGATTCGTGGGCGACGTATGACGCGCCGGGCGTTCACGGCCCGCATATGACGACCAGTCCGGACGTGTTCATCTGCGGTCTTCGCGGCAACGGCAAGTCGTTCGCGGCGAAGGTGATGGCGTTGCGTGAGATCGAGGCGGGCCGTCATGTGATCGTCCAGTCGGATCGCGAGGGCGAGTGGGGCCGGGTCGCCGCCCATGTGGGAGGCCAGGTCGTCTCGCCGGGCGGCGGCCGTTATCTGAACCCGTTCGCGTTGCCGGACCGTCCGTCCGCCGGCGAGGACGATCTGTGGCGTCAGGAGGTGCTTTCCGGGCGCAAGGCGGCGTTCATGAGCCTGGCGGAGGCATTGCGCGAGGATGGAGGCCCGTTCCCGCTGGATCGCGACATGCAGGTGGTCGTGGACCGTGTGGCGGTGTCGTTCGGCACTGGGCCGATGACGTTGGAGGCTGCGGTGGACCGTCTCGCGGACCGTGCATGGGTGGATGGGGAGTCGCCCTCGATGACGGGTTTCGAGCATGAGCCGGCGTTGGCCCGTGCGGCGGCGGCCGCGGCGGCTCGCGTGTATGCGCCGATGGTGCGTGGCGGCACCCTGTCGGGCATGTTCGACAGGGAGTCCACCATCCGCTTGGATCCGTCGAGTCCGATGATCGTGTTCGACACGTCGAGTCCGGCGTTGAACAACGAGCAGCTCAAGCGCGTGTTCACGGCGGCGGTGAGCTCGTGGATCGACCGTCTGCTGCAGGGGCGTGACGGGAGGCGGCGGATCGTGGTCGACGAGGAGGCGTGGGATCTGCTGTCGAACGCGCGTCTGGTGGACTCGTTGCAGACCAGGCAGAGGTCCGCCGGCCATTGGGGGTGCGCGACCTGGCTGATCGTGCATGGCGTGAACGACATGACGCATGTGTTCGGCGAGGGCAGCGAGCTGCGTGGCCGTGTCGAGGAGATCCTCAACCAGATGCAGACGAAGATCATCTTCCGTCAGGGCGGGTCGAACATCGACATGCTCAGCCGGCTGGTCCCGGATCTGAGCGAGGACGAGCGGCGGGTGATTCCCACGCTGCCGCAGGGGCTTGGGGTGTGGAGGGT
>NZ_DBFEGU010000402.1:0-15360 GCF_048329335.1 Eggerthella sp.
TTGCAGGAACGCCCCGATCATAGCGGTAGCCGCCCAGATGCTGCAAGCCTTATCTGGCAGCCGTATAAAAAAAGCAACCGAACAGGCCATTCACAGAAGTTTCACACCGCTCGCCGAGGGGCTCCGCACCCGGTGCGCGCCGTACAGCAGCGCGCTTCTCCCAGCATCGGCCAGTTCGCCCGATCCGTCCGTGTCGCACAGCCGACGGCTGCGGTAAGGTGCCCGTAGACGCACGTCCGACCGAAGGAGCAGCATGGAAGCAGTACCGCAGGAAACCGTGGAGAAGCTGATGGGCAACGTGCCGGCGCAAAAGGAGCTCGAGGGCATCCGCATCCTCGCCTCTTCGCCGGGCAGCGTGCGCTACGAGATCGACGTGCCGGACAACGTGCTGAACTACCACGGCTGCATCCACGGCGGCTTCGTGTCCACCATGCTGGAAATCGCCGCCGGCATGGCGACGTACGCCTACGGCGAGAGCAACGTGGCCGTCTCCTGCGCGACGAACTTCGTCCGCGCCGTACGCCCGCAGCGCCTCACCGTGAGCGCCGACACCTCGCACAAGGGCCGCAGCACGTCGGTGGCGCACTGCGCCATCGTCGACGAGCGCGGCAGGCTCGTGGCCGAGTCCACATTCACGATGTTCTTCCTGGGGCCGCTCGAGAGCTAGCGCATCCTGCACCGAGCGTCTCCGTCTTCCGGCTGAAGCCTCCTAGCCTTGCGCCTCCTTCGCCATCTGCTCGATGCGGCGGACGCGGTGGTACACGGCGGATTTCGACAAGGGCGGGTTCGCGCGCTCGCCCAGCTCCTTGAGCGTGGCGTCGGGATAGGTCACGCGCAGCTTGATGAAGTCCTGCAGCGCCGGCGGCAGGTTCTCCATGCCGTGCGCCTCGAGCACCACGCGGATGGCGTACAGCTGGTCGACCGAGGCGTTCGCGGCCTTGGCCTGGTTCGCGATCTCGGCGTTCGTCATGCGATTCACGTCGTTGCGCACGCTCTTGATGACGCGCGCGTTCTCCATGGCGAGCGCGCTCTGGTGCGCGCCGGCGAACGCGAGGAACTCCAGGATGGCGCTGCCGCTTTTAAGGTACACCATGTAGGAGCTGCGTCGCTGCATGACGCGCGCGCGGATGCCTTTGCGGTCGAGCAGGTCGACCAGGCCTCCGGCCAGGTCCTCGCTCTCCACGGTGATCTCGAAGTGGAAGTCGCCGCGCGGGTCGGACACGAAGCCGCTGCCGAGGAACGCGCCGCGCAGGTAGGCCGCCGTGCAGCACTGCTTCTCCACGAGGTCGGGCTTGAGGCCAAGCTCCAAGCCTCCATCGGGCGAGAGAACCCCCATGTCGACGAGAGCCGGCGCGAGGCGGGGCTGCGAAGGAGCCTCGATGAGGTAGTTCGGGGTCTTGTGCAGCACGCTGCGGCGCACCGTGAGGTTCGTCTCGAGATGGTACAGCTCGTGCAGCAGCTTGATGATGAGGCGCGCCACGGACGGCACGTCGGTTGCTATCTCGATGCGGTACTTTCCCTGGCCGCTGAAGAACAGCGTTCCCTCGATGCGCACGAGCGCGGCCAGCGTCGCCTTCTCGCAGTGCGAGCACGTGGGAGGGACGCGAGCCAGCTCGTCCTTTACCTCCGCCGTGAACGACATAGCTTCAACACCCCCGCAAACGCATCGCGCAAGGCAGCAGGATCGTGCCAGGTTGGATGAATGGGATCGACGAGGTTGCGCGCAATGACCACCGGCCCCTGCGCCTGGATGGCCTGCACGTCCTGGTAGCATACGCGCACGGGGCGGATGCGTCCGGACAGCACGAGATCGTCGAGGTCGGCAGTGGAGGCGTGCTCCGAGTCGGCACCCGTCACAGCGGTGAACACGCCCGTGGCCGGGCTGTCGGGGCGCAGCGAGACCGGGGTATGCACCAGCACGTAATCCAGCAGCCCGCGCGTGCCGTGGTCCATGAGCGCCTCCACGTGCTCGCGCGCGGTGAGACCCCAGGTCTCCCCCTGCATGTCGGCAAGCGAGCACACGAACAGCGTGGAACCCTTCGACGCGCGGATCGCATCCACCACGCCGGGCACGAGCAGGTTCGGGATGATGGACGTGAACAGCGAGCCCGGGCCCAGAACGATGAGGTCGGCCTCGCGGATAGCCTCGAGCGCCGGCTGGTAGGGCACCACCTCGTGCGCGGCGCGCAGGCCCACCCGCTCGAGCGCCGTGCGCGAATGGCAGGCCACGGCCTGCCCCTCGAGGGAGCGGCCGTCGCGCGTGCGAGCCGTGAGCGTCACGCGATCGAGCGTGGAGGGATACACGTGCCCCCGCGCATCCAGCAGCCGCTCGCAGATGGAGATGGCCTCGGGAAACGACCCGGCCGCATCCTCGAGCGCAGACAGCATGAGGTTGCCCAGCGTGTGGTTGCGAGCGAACGAGAAGCGGTACTTGAACGCCTTGGTCAAAGGGTCGTTCGGGTCCGCAGCCATTGCGGCGATGCACTTGCGCACGTCGCCCGGCGGCGTGACGTCGGCTTCCTCGCGCAGGATGCCGGTGGAGCCGCCGTCGTCGGCCATGGCGACGACGGCGCTCGTATCCAGTCCCATGGACAGGAGCGTGCGTATGGACACGGGCGCGCCGGTGCCGCCGCCGATGACGACGACGCGCAAGCGCTCGTCGCGCGCGACGACGGGCTGCGATTCGCGCAGTGCGGCGAACGCCGCCGTAGCCGAGGGGTCGTGGGAGAACGGACGGGCAACCATGGTCGCTCCCCTACCGGCCTGCAGCGGCACCGGAGCGCGCCGAGGCGTCGGCGCCCTCGGCCAGCGACAGGTCGCGGTGCGCGATGCTCACGCGGTAGCCCTTCGCCTTGAGGTAGTCGGCCGTGGACTCGGCCAGCGCGACGCTGCGGTGCTGGCCGCCCGTGCATCCCACGGCGATGGCCAGCTGCTGTTTGCCCTCGGCCACGTAGCCGGGCATGACGCAATCCAGAAGCGCGCGCCACTTCTCCTGGAACTCTTCGGTCTCGGGGCGGTACAGCACGAAGTCGCTGACCGGCTTGTCGAGGCCCGTGAGGCTGCGCAGCTGCGGTTCGTAGTAGGGGTTCGGCAGGAAGCGCACGTCCATGACCAGGTCGGCGTCAAGCGGCGCTCCGTGCTTGAAGCCGAACGAGTACACGGTGACGGACAGGCCCGCGCGCTCCTCGCCCGGCGCGAACAGCGCGCGGATGGTCGAGCGCAGCTGCGGCGGCAGCATGGACGTGGTGTCGATGACGTGATGGGCGTTCTCCCGCACCTCGAACAGAAGGTCGCGCTCGCGCTCGATGCCCTGCGCGATGGACGCACCGTCGGCGCACAGCGGATGGCGGCGTCGGCTGGACTTGTAGCGCGCGACGAGCTTCTCGTCGGCGGCGTCCAAGAACAGGATGCGGTAGTCGATGCCCAGGCCCTTCAACTTCTTGAGCTCGCCGGCGAGGCTCGCGAAGAAGTCGCGGTTGCGCGCGTCGCACACCACGGCGAGGCGGCGCTTCTCGTCGGGCTGGCCGGGCATGCCGGTCAGCTCCAAAAGATTGCCGATCAGGCTGGACGGCAGGTTGTCCACGCAGAAGTAGCCGAGATCCTCGAACGAGTGCATGGCCTCGGTGCGCCCGGCGCCGCTCATGCCGGTGACGATGACCAGCTCGGGCATATGCTGCAGATCGACGGACTGGTCTGCCGTCTTGCCTGCGGTTTCTTCGCTCATAGCGCTATCCTTCCGTGTCCGTGCGCGCGCGTTCGCCCTGCACGGCGGCCTCGACCGCCGCGTCCACCGCGGCGGATTCGACCGCCGCCGGGCCCTCGCCTGCGGGCGGGCAGGCGGCCTCTCCGGCCTCGCCGCCCACCACGCGCTCGTCTTTCCGCTCCCTATTATACTGCTGCAGCACCCGGTACAGCTCCTCGGCCACCTCGACGGGGACGACGCGCGCCTCCTTGATCTCTTCGAGCGTGGCGCTCTTCAGGTTCTTGAACGACTTGAACGCCTTCAGCAGCGCCTTCTTGCGCACCGGCCCCATGCCCGTCACGTCGTCGAGGATGGAGGCCGTCATGCCCTTGCCGCGCAGCTCGCGGTGGAACGTGATGGCGAAGCGGTGCGCCTCGTCGCGGACCTGCTTCACGAGGTACAGCGACGCCGAGCCGCTGGGCAGCACCACCGGCCCCGTGTCCTGCCAGGGCACGAACAGCTCCTCGTCGCGCTTGGCCAGACCGCACATCGCGATGTCGTCGATGCCCATCCGCTCGAACATCTCGAGCGCCGCCGACAGCTGCGGCTTGCCGCCGTCGAGAATGATGAGGTCGGGCTTGCTGCCGAAGCGCTCGTCGGCCATGCGCTCGGGCGCGTAGCGGCGGCCCATCACCTCCTGCATGGACAGGAAGTCGTTCGCCTCGTCGAGCGGCGTCTTGATCTTGAAGCGGCGGTACTGGTTCTTGTCGGGCTTGCCGTTCGTGAACACCACCATCGAGGCCACCGTGTAGGAGCCGTGGATGGTGGAGATGTCGAAGCATTCGATGCGCATGGGCGGCTCGTCGAGGGCCAGCGCGCTCTCCAGCTGCAAAAGCGCGTTGTTGATGCGCTTGTCGTCGTAGTTCGTGCGCACCTTGTAGCGCATGAGCGTGTGCTTCGCGTTCGTCTCGGCCATGCCCACGAGCTCGGCCTTCTCGCCCTTCTGCGGCGCGGTGATGCGAACCTTCGCCCCGTAGGCGCTGGCCAGCTTTTCGGTGAGCCATGCCTCCATGGCGGCCTTGTCCTCGGGCTCGTCGCGCAGGATGACCTCGTGCGGGATGGACGTGGTGGCGTCGTAGTAGCGCAGCAGGAACATGTGCAGGAGGTCGTCGTCGGGCACGTCCTTGCCGCGGTCGAGCACGAACTCGTTGGAGTTGATGATGCGGCCTTCGCGCACCATGAACACGTGCACGCCGGCCACCGTCTCCTCGCGGAACAGGCCCACGACGTCGGCGTCGAGGTTGCGCGTTGACACCGCATGCTGCTTGTCAGTGAGGCTGTTGATGGTGTCGATGCGCGCCTTGATGCGCGCGGCGCGCTCGAAGTCCAGCTCGGCCGCCGCCTCCTGCATCTCGGCCTGCAGCTCGTCGACGAACTCGCGGTGCTGGCCCGACAGGAAGCGCTCGATGCGCTTGACGTGGACGCGGTACTCCTCGGGCGTGATGCCGCCGCAGCAGGCGCCGGGGCCCAGGCCCACGTGCGCGTCGAAGCACGGGCGGGCGTCGTGCGACATGAGAGCGAGCGGGTCCTTCTCCAAACGGCGCTTGAGCTGGCGCCAATCGGCGCACGACGTGGCGCACAGGGGCACGACGCGCCGGGCGATGTCCACCATGTCGCGGGCGGCGCGACTGTCGGTGTAGGGACCGAAGTACTTGGTGTCCGCGCGGTGCTTCTCGCGCGTGTACTTAATGGCAGGGAACACGTCGCCCTTCGTGAGCGCGATGAACGGGTAGGACTTGTCGTCCTTGAAGTCGGCGTTGAAGAACGGCGCGTGCTGGTTGATGAGGTTCTTCTCCAGCACGAGCGACTCGTGCTCGTTCTCCACCACGATGTAGTCGAAGCTGTCGATCTGGTCGACCAGCAAAGGGATCTTCGCGCGCTCGTCCTGGAAGTTCACGTACTGGCGCATGCGGGCTCGCAGCTGCTTGGCCTTGCCCACGTAGATGACCTGGCCTGATTTGTCCTTCCAAAGGTACACTCCCGGCAGCGTGGGCACGCTGTTCAGCTCTTCCTTGATGCGCTCGAGCTTGGCGCGCTGGCCGGTTTCGGCGCGCGCGGCGTCGGCGTCGTGCTCGCGCGCAGCGCGTTCGAGCGATGGCCGGCGGCGGCCCTCGCGTTCGAGGCGCTCGTCGTCGCGCAGCTCCCCCGCGTGGAGCGAGGCGTCGCCCGTCAGGCGCTCGACGCCGCCCGCATCGGGCATGCCGAGCACGGCGTCCGATGCAGCCGCCCCGTCGCCGGGCGCGGAAGCATCGTCGGATGCGGAAGCGTCAGCGGGCGCAGGAGCCCCGTCGAATGCGAGAAGCCCTTCGTCGAGCGGGCGCTTGCTTTGAGTGGTTTCGTTGAGATCGTCCATGCGGCCAGTATAGCAAACCGCACAAGCGTTCCCCTGAGCGCACGTTCGCTCCACGCGGTTTGCAGAAGAGAGACGGATCGCGGAAGGCGTTTCGCCGAGCGCACCGCCGACGAATCCGGTCGGGAACGGCACGGCATTCCCCTATCGGCAATCCGATGCGGCAACATGCCACGCACACGAATGGATGCTTCACATGACACATCCTCGGCAGTGCTACTACTTCACGGCGACGTAGCGGGCGTAGACGGCTACGCGGTCGGGAGCGTCGAATGGGAAGATCGGCTGCGACACGTACACGTGCGCTGCGGGCCATGCGGAAGGAGCGCCTTTGTCCACCGTGCGCGGAAAGCCGGGGTCCGGACCGTACGAAGACGTGGCGCACAGCACGTACCAGAGCGGCTCTTCCGTGCCCTCGTCGCACACGGAAACGCAGAACCCGATGCCCTCCCCCGTGTCCCCGTCCAAACGGTACGAGTCGTCATAATCGACCGCAAGCGACGAAAAGAGCGACGTCGGCAGCATGACGTCGTAGTACGGCGTGTCGACCGTGGTGTACAGAGGCTCCTGCGACGACTCCGCCGCGCACCCGGCGAGCAGCACCGAGACCGTCGCCAGAGCAAACCCGATCATGGCGATCCGCCGCATGCCTCCTCCTTTCGCCACCGACAGTATACCATGCGAACGAATGTTCCGACTCCTTGTTTAACGCACAATCCTCGATCATGCAGTGCGCCTCTCCCTCCGGCCGGGGACGTCGGACCGCGGCGGCGTCCGGGGGAGTTTGCCCGGATCGCACGGGAGCGAAGGCTGCGGAAGCGGGAAACAGGGCCGCCCGTGCAAGTTTTTCGACTTCGTGGCAAAGGACGTCGTTCGCGACCGGGGGTTTAGCCTCGGCGCCTCTCGATGCCCGGTCGCTCCTTCCCGATGTAGACGCAAAACGCCCGGTGAATAAGCCGGTCCTCGGAAGCTGCTTGCCACGAAGTCGAAAAACTTGCAGAACCGGCCCGAAAACCAGCGCTGGCGGAGCGCTCGCAGCCGAGCGGGGCGTGGACAGCCGGCGCGGACAGCCCGCGGCAGGCGCCACCCTTCCCCGCAGTACCTCGCCCGCACCCCGCCCGGACTATGAGCGAACGAATGTTTCACGTGAAACATCTTGCAGAAGAGCGAATGGCTGCAGCGAAACGGATGTTGGCTCCAGGCGTACGATGCGGACCGCCGAGCAGGATTCGGGGCTCGGGTGCAGAAGCAGACCCTCGAGGAGGCAGCGCAGGACGCGAACCGCGTATGTCGCGAGCGCTTGGACGCCGAGCGCGAAGGAGCTCGGAGCGGAAGAGGTTCGTCAGGCTTGCTCGAGCTTGGCTTTGAACGAGATGGTGCGCGGCGTGTCCAGATCGTCGAACGCCACCTCGTAGGCGCGCTTCTGGGAATCGACCGCCAGCACGCGCCCGGAGCCGAACGCCGCATGCGTCACGCGGTCGCCCACCGCGAAGCGCGCGTCGCGGACGAGGTCGGCGATCCACCGGTCGGCGAGCGCGTAGGCTGCGCGCGCGTCGTCGAGCTCGCGCTCGGCGGGCTTGTTCGAGAACTCGAGCGCCGCCGGGTCGATGTCCAGCAGGAAGCGCGAGGGATAGCGCGGCGCGCCCTCGTGACCGCGCCCTTCCGCCTCGGTGAGGTACAGCCCGTCGCGCGCACGCGTCATGGCCACGAACGCCAGCCGCCGCTCCTCCTCCATGCCTTGCGGCGTGTCGGTCTTGCGCGACGGGAGTACGCCCTCGGTCATCGAGCAGAGGAACACGTGCGCGAACTCCAGACCCTTGGCCGCATGGACGGTCATGAGCCGCACCTTGTCCTGCGCATCGTCCATAGCGTCGGCGTTCGTGAGCAGAGCCGTGTGCGCCAGATAGTGCTCAAGCGTCACCTCCTCCCCGCACGTCGTCTCGAACTCGTATACGGATTGCTTCAGCTCGGCCAGGTTGTCGAGCCGCTCCTGGCTGCCCTCGGTGCGCAGCGCGCGCTCGTAGCCGCTTTCCGACAGCACGGCCGCCAGAACCTCGGACACCGGCCGGCCCTCGTACGACGAGCGGAAGCGGTCGACCAGCTGCAGCAGCTGGCGCGCCTTCGTGCGCTTGAACAGATCGTCGTCTACGAAGCGCTCGAGCGCCTCGAACAGGCTGCATCCCAACTCGTCGGCCTTCTCGCGCAGAAACGCCATGCGCCGGGCGCCCAGGTTGCGCTTGGGCGCGTTCGCCACGCGCGCGAAGTCGAGGTCGTCCTGGTAGGCGACGAGGCGCAGGTACGACAGCGCGTCCTTGATCTCGCGGCGGCCGAAGAACGGCACGCCGCTGTACACCGCATGCGGTACCTCCGCGCGCAAAAGCGCCTCTTCCACGGGCCGCGACGCGTAATGGGCGCGGTAGAGCACCGCCATGTCGCGGTACGCCACGCCCTCGCCGTGCAGCGCAAGGGCGCCCTGGGCGATCCACGCGGCCTCGTCGTCCGGGCTCTTGGCATGGCGCCACACCGTGGGGCCGTGAACCGAGCGCATGGCCTCCAGCCGCTTCGGCACGCGCTCGCGGTTCTTCTCGATCAGCGAGTTCGCGACGGCCACCACGCGCGGCGCCGACCGGTAGTTTTCCAACATCATGACGGTGCGCGTGCCGGGGAACCGCTTGTCGAAGTCCAGCAGGTAGCGCACGTCAGCCCCGCGCCAGGTGTAGATGGTCTGGTCGGGGTCGCCCACCACGAACAGGTTCTTGTGGTAGCCGGCCAGCACCTCCATGAGCTCGTGCTGCAGGCCGTCGATGTCCTGGAACTCGTCCACCATGATGTACTCGAGCCGCTTCTGCCATTTGAGCCGGATGTCGGGGTTCTGCTCGAACAGGTACAGCACGAACACGATGAGGTCGTTGTAGTCCAGCCCGAAGCACTTCTTCTCCTGGTAGAGGTAGCCGTAGAAGATGATGTCGCGCGCGTCCGTCGCGTCGAGGTACTTCTGCCTCAGGCCTTCGAGCGGCATGGCCAGCATGTCGCGGTAGTATCCCGGGCGCTCTTTCAGTTTCATGATCTCGATCATGTCGCGCGCCTTCGAGAACGTCATGTCCCGCAGGGTGAGCCCGCGCTCCTCGTAGATAACCTGCAGCATAGCATCGATGTCGGCGTTGTCCAGCACGAGAAAGCTCTTCGGGTACTGCAGCGCGTGGCCGTCCTCCTGCAGCACCGACACGCAGAAGCCGTGGAACGTGTTGATGTAGCCGGTATCGTTGTCGCCCGTGAGACGCCGGATGCGGCGGCGCATCTCGCCTGCCGCCTTGTTCGTGAACGTGGCGCACAGGACGTTGCCGGGCATGATGCCCAGCTCGTTCACCAGGTAGGCGAAGCGGTGCGCGAGCGCCCGCGTCTTGCCCGTGCCGGCCCCGGCGATCACGCGCACGTACCCCTCGGTAGCCGTGACGGCCTCGCGCTGCGCCGCGTTCAAGCGCGGCGCATCGTCCCCGAGAAGGCCGTGTCGGTTTTCCGCTTGCATGTCGATCATTTGTTCCATAGGGTTCAGTATACCAGAAAACGCACAGATGTTCCCGAACAAATGTTTCGCGCGAAGCATTCGGCGCACGAAAAAACCGCCGCTCCCTACATGAATTGATGGAACGCCTCGATCAGCACGGGGACCAGCGCGGAGCAGATGACGCCGTTCAGCACCGAGAGCACGACGGTCTCGCCGTTCGTGCAGCGGATGAGCATGGGCAGCGTGGTGTCCTCGCTTGTGGCGCCGGCCGGCGCGATGCACGTGGGATAGTTGAGATGCTTGGCGATCCAGGGGATGCTGAAGAACGACACGAGCTCGCGCAGCAGGTTCGCCAGGAACGTGATGCTGCCTACCTGCGCTCCGGCGATGTCGGTCATCATGACGCCCGCCAGGCTGTACCATCCCAGGCCCGACGCCACGGCGGCGCCCGTGGGCAGCGACATGCCCGCGAGCGGCGCGCAGACGAGCCCGCCGAGCACGGATCCGGCCACTATGCCGGCCGGGATGATGAGCACGCGCACATGGTACTGGCGCAGCTTGCCCAAGAGGCCGCGGCTGCCGCCCACGCTGATGCCCACGAAGAACATGAGCGCGTAGAGGACGGCTTCCGAATGATCGGCCACAAGGTCGACCGGCGCGAGAGAGACGCCCGAGAGGCCGTACGCCGCTCCCAGCGCGAGAGCTCCCACCGCCACGCCGATCATGACGGCCTCGCCGCGCGCATCCGCGCCGCCCTCGGCATCGTCCTGCGCCGCAGACACATGCCGGCCCGCCGGACGCCGGGCGATGTCGGACATGAACAGATTCGTCAGCGCGTACACGGCGATCGTCGAGAACGCCACCGGCACAAGGCAGAACAGGATGCTGGCCCATCCCACCTGGCCCAGCTCCTCCAGAAACGAATCGCGTCCGGCGAGCAGCACCCCCATCGAGAAGATGAGCAGTCCGGTGGCCGCGAGCGTCAGCTTCTCGTTCAGCCCTTTGAGCCGTGCAGGAAACACCGTCGCCCCTACGAGCACGCCCGCCGCCATGACCGCCAGTATCTCCACGACTCCCCTTTCCATCGATCAGCGTGCGGGCGCGTCGCGCGCCCGCACGTCGTAGGGGAGCTATCTTACCGCATGATCGAAGGCGGCGGCTCGTCGTTTCGAAGCGTTACGGCCGCCGCCAGCCTCACCGCGCCTGCGACGACGAGCAGCCCCGCGCTCGCCAGAAGCACCGTCGACACGTCGGGAGAGAACGTCAGCAGGTCGCGCCACGGAACGCCCCAGACGAAAGGAAGCGCCAGGATGCAAGCGGGGAGCGCGACGTGCAGCAAGACGCCTCGCACGAGCAGCATGCGCAGCGACCGGGCGCGTACGATCGGCGCGACACCTCCCCTGCACGCTGCGGAAAGCCGGCGCCGCCACCGACCCGTCAGCAGCAACGGCGAGACGGCGAGAAGCAGGGCGCTCGCGTACAGCACGTCGACGCGTTGGCGCCACGCCCATGTCCACGCATCGTCCATCGGCTGCCCCGTCCCGCCGATGGCGACCGACACCACCCCGCCGACCAGGTCGAAGAACCGGATGTTGCCGCCCGCGTTGTCGTTGGCGTCGCTCAGCGCCACGATGCCGATGCCGCGCTCGGGCAGCAGGCACATGCTGGCAGTGTAGTTCTCCACCTGCCCGTCGTGGGACAGCACAAGCTCGCCGTCGTCCCACGAGAACGACGTCCAGCCCATGCCGTAATACGTATCGCCCTCGGGGTCGGGAACGCGGTCGAGGAACATGCGCCGCACGCTGTCGGCGGACAGCACGCGCGCGCCGTCGCCCATGCCGCCGTTTAGATACATCCGCAGGTAGGAGGCCATATCCCGCACGCTGGAAGCCACGTAGCCCGACGCGGGACCGCCCCATGCGCCGTCGCCTTGGGCATGCCGGAACCCATCGGCCACAGGCAGCCCGAACCAGTCGCGATGGCCCGGCACCATGCCGAGCGCCTCCGCTCGCGCCGGATCGGCCGTCGTCGAAGCCATGCCGAGCGGCTCCAGCACGTGCTCATCCAGGTAACAAGCGTAGTCCTCGCCCGAGGCTCCTTCCACCACGCGCCCCAGCAGGTCGTAGTTCGCGTTCGCGTACGAGAACGCCCCGAACGTCTCTCCCAGCTCGCCGTCGGCGGCTTCCGCGAGCGAATCGTAGGCGCCGAACCCGCTCGTTTGGTTGAGCAGGCTGCGCACGGTCACCTCGTCGGGCACGTCGTAGCCCGGGGCGTAGCGCGACGCGGGCGCGTCCAGATCCACCGCGCCCTGCTCAACCAGCTGCATGACGGCCACCGCCGTGAACGATTTGCTGAGAGAGCCCACGACGAAAGGCGCGTCCGCGTCGGGGCAGTCGCCGAACGTGCGCAGGTAGCGCACGCCGCCGGCATCCACCACCGCTACCGCCAGCCCGGGCGCACCCGCTCGCGGGAAGTTCGCGGCCAAGTAGGCGTCCATGCGCGCGGCCAGCTCATCGCCCGTAGGCTCGAGCCCTTCGGGAGACGCCCCTTCGTCGGCCTCGTCGAGATCGGCGGCGGACGCCTCCGCGTCGCCGGGATCCTCCGGGTCGTCCGAAGCCTTCGCCTCGGTCGCACCTCCGGACTCGGCCTCGCTCGCCGCGCCGTCCTCCGACACGGCCGCCTCGCCGCCTGCAAGCGGCAGGACGGTCGCCTCCCCCGACGCGCAGGACGGCAGCAGAAGCGCGCATGCGGCCAAAGCCGCCGCCACCGCGGCCGCGACGATACCGCGCATCGATCTTTCGCTCCGACGTCCCATGCTAGAAGCTGCTGTACACGAACTGCACCGGCTCGCTCAGTCCCGAGAAGACCACGAACCATCCCAGCGCCAGCGCAAGCGCGACCACCGCCAGCGCGGCCAGCGCGCCGAGCAGCGCCGGACGCGCCTCTGCCGCAGCGCGCGCCGCGGCAGCCAGCCTTCTCGCACGCGCCATCATGATGCGCTCCCGCCCGAGCCGCCGTCTCCGGCGTTTCCGCCCACGCCGGCCAGCGAAGCGCCCGCGTTGCCCGCCGCGTCCAGTCCCTCGGCCGCACCGAACCGGCCGCCGCCGAGAAACGCGTCGTCGCGATCGTGGACGAAGTCGTAAAACGCCTGCTCTATGCGCACCCAACCGCGCCAGCCGGGATGCACCGTGTCGCACAGGAAGTACTTCTCGTATTCGCAGCTGGAGAAGTCGGCGTAGGCGGCCCCGGCGTCGTCGCACAGCCCGCGGATGCGCTCGTAGTACGCCTGGCGCTCGGCGTGTGCAACGCCCTCGCGGTCGTACCAGGCGCCATGCACCGGAAGGATGGTCACGAGCGGCTCGAGCCCTGCCTCGCGGCACACGCGCAGGAAGCAGGCGAGATCGGCGTACTCTTCGTCAGCCTGCGAGAAGTTCTGCCCGCGCTCCACGTGATAGCCCGAGTTCTTCTGCCAGTACGCGTCGTATATGCCGAAGTCGTTCGTGGTGCAGGCGGCGTCGCCCGATGCATCCGCCTGCTTCAGCAGCGCGTTCCAATCCGGCTCGCCGGTGGACGCGCCCGCGGCGCGGACGGTGCTTTTGAGCGGCGCGCCCGCGATGACGCCCGGAAGCCGGCTGCGCGTGCGCAGGTCGTCGGCGAACGCCGTGGCCGCGTCGTTCGCTGCGTCCAGCACGGTGTCGCGGTTGACGGCCGCCGTGGTCTTCGCGTCCACGCCCAGCGCCTCCACGCGCGAGCGCACGTAGGCCTTCGTCTCATCGGAGATGCTCGGGTTGTTCGCGAACCGGCGGTACAGCTCGTAGGAGAACTTCGAAGCGAACTTGCCCTGGTCGCCGTTCCCCTTGAAGAACCACTGAGGCGACACGACGATCATCACCTTCTTGTTCTTCGCTTCGCCGGCGTACGCGCCTGCGGCGATCGCCTGCCACAGGCTCTGGTCGTACGCCTCGCCCACGTAGGTCAGATCGACGCCCGTCACGTTCTCGCCGAACACCGCCTGCGGGCATTGCGCCACCTTGTCCTTCGAGATGAAGAACTCCGACGAGCCGAACGCAAGATGGCCGTCGTCGCTCATCGACGCCGTGGTGAAGGGCACGCTCTGCGACTTCGTGCCCGAGTACACGTAATCGTAGAGGCGTGCCGGATCGTAGGAGGTCTGCGCAGGCAGCATCGCGCAGACGCCCGCCAACCCGAGCGCGACGGCCAACAGCCCCGCGAGCACGCCGCGCAGCAGACGCGCGCCGGCTCGCGCCCGTTCGGACGCGGGCGCCGCCCCCGGTATGTTCGAGCCCTTCGCCATATCGCTACAGCCTGATCTCCACCTGGTGGATGATGAGGTTCACCGTGTTCATCTCGTTGCGCTCCACCTCCGTGGGGGCAATGTACACTCCGAAGACGTCCTCGATATCCACCAAAAGCTCGATGGCTCCCATGGAGTCCAGCAGCCCCAGCGCGAACAGGTCCTCGTCGCGGTTCGTGCGCACCTCGTCGTCGCCGCACACCTCTTCGAGGATGTCCAGCATCTTCTCCTCAAGCTCCTCGTACGTCATATCAGCCATTGAACGCTCCTTTCACGAGCATCGCGATCTGCCCCGAGAACAGCGCGAACCCGAACATCACCAACTGCAGCGTGACGAACCAGGACAGCGCCTTGAACGCGGAGGCCTTCCTATGGGACTTGTAGAACTTCGACTTCTTCTGAAACGCTTCGGTGCCGGCTAGCAGCAGGCCGTGAAACAGGCCGTACAGCAAGTAGTTGACCGTGAGGCCATGCCAAGTGCCCATAAGGGCCATGTCGAACACGAAGCCCCAGCATGCGACGGCCAGCCGGCTGTCGAACCAACGGCGCCTCAGCGCCAAGCGCGAGAACCGCATGAACACGAAGTCGCGCAGCCAGAACGACAGCGTGATGTTCCACCGGTTCCAGAAGTCCTTGATGTCCACGGCCGCGAACGGCGCGCGGAAGTTGCGCGGCGTCCGGATGCCGAAACAGTAGCTGGCGCCCATGGCCATGAGGCTGTAGCCCGCGAAGTCGAAGAACAGGTACAGCCCGTACACGTACGCCGTTCGCACCTGCACGCCCAGCTCGGCGAGGAAAGGCCCCGTTCCCCAAGCTGTCGGCGCATAGAAGCGGTGCAGCCAGACGGCTATGACGAAGGTGTACACGAGCCCGACCAGAAGCAGCAGGATGCCCCGCGCCAAAAGGCCCGCGTACTCGTCGCGCGAACGGATCTTGCGCGCATCTTCGGCGAATCGGCGCGAGCGGTCGATGGGGCCCGAGGTGAACACCGGGAAGAACAGCAGGAAGTACAGGTAGTCGAACAGGCCCAGCTCCTCGATGACGCCGTCGCGCACCTCGAACAGCACCTGCAGCGCCTTGAACGTGATGTAGGACACGCCCATGAAGCCCAGTAGGTTCTGGTCGAACACCGCGCCCGCCTTCGCCGAGAGGAGCGGCAACAGGATGAGCGCGAACGCGACGGCGAAGCGCCCGTTCGAGCGAGGGCTCGCCAACACCCAACGCGTCGAAAGCGTCGCCGTCGCCACGAACAACGCCGCCACAGCGAGACCCGGCAGATCCTTGCAGAACAAACACGCCAAGAACGCGACCGATGCGACCATGCCGTAGCGCGCGATCGGCTTCTCGCGCAATCCGAGGAAGGCGGCGCCCGCCATGGCCAGCGCCAAGAGCATGAAGAAGCTGGGGTCGGCGTAGAACGTCATCGATGATCGCCATGCCTCATGCCT
>NZ_DBFEGU010000403.1:0-1171 GCF_048329335.1 Eggerthella sp.
GTGCCGTCCTCGCCCAACGCCGCCGCGGCCGCCACGGCCGGCTTCTTCACCGCGTACATGAACATGGAAAACCTCCGAAAATCAGTGGCGGACGAGATGCGTGGCCGCGTCTTCCATCTGCACGCGGCTGCGCCGCGCGGCGCACGCGGCGCGATGTGCCAGGTCGGCGGGGCTCGCCGTATCGGCTGCCGGGCGTTTCCCGGCAATGGGGGTCCCGTCCTGGTTATCTACCCGTGAGGCGTGCCGTTTGCCCTTTAGATCGAGCAGGTACGCTTCATCATATTCAGAGAAGACCATGCAGGTTCCGCCTTCGGCGAAACGCTTACGGTAGTACTCGAGGGATGCCGAGGGCGTGGCATTCTCGTCGGAGAAGGTCTGGAACTCCGTGACGAGATTTGCGCCGGACGGCCAACGGCACTCGAAGACGATGTCCGATACATATTCGGGCGGATCGGGCCACGTGCACTCAGCATCGGCCACGCTCAAAATGACCGTCTGGCTCGTCGTGACCGGCTCCTCGAGGTCATATTGCGAGGTCACGATCATGAGGTCCAATTGCGGCGAGAAGATCGCCACGTCATCTTCGCCGATTAGCTTCGCGGCATCGTCAGCCGGGGTCTCGAAAACGGAAATCATATCTGAGACGGACTTTACTTCCAGGATATCTAGATCGGGGAGGCTCATCCCGCACACCTCTTTCTACCTGTGTACCTTGATGTCTGCGCTTCCGGTCTCACCGGCATGCGCTGCCGCCTTGGCGGCTGCCGCTATGGCCGCGGGGCTCATGCCCTTCGCAGGCGCCTGCGCGAGGGCATCGACGGCCGCGCCGACCTTCGCCTCGATCTCGTCACAGCGCGCGGAAACCCTCTCGCACTCCTCCTTGACGTACTTGAGCGCCGCCGGGACGAGGACGCCGAGCTCGCGCATGGCGATTTCCGCCTCGGCGGAGAGTGCCGCGAGGTCGAAGTCGCGGGTGAGCCTCGCGCTCGGCATGTCGTGGCGGATGGAGACCGTGGAGCCCCCGAACGAGAGGGGGGAGGACTGGAAGCCATGCCAGCCGAGGCGCCTCGAGCTGAAGGTGAGGATGGTGCCCGCCTGCGGTCGCGCGGTCGCGCAGAACCCGTCGGCAAGCGTGCAGGAGATCTCGATATCGCGCCCGTGGATCGTGACG
>NZ_DBFEGU010000404.1:0-6986 GCF_048329335.1 Eggerthella sp.
CAAATGTTTCACGTGAAACAGTGGCAACACCAGCAGCACTGAAGCGCTTTTGCACGACGTAAGTAGTTTGAGGGTTTGAAAGGACCTGACATGAACATCTTGGTATTGGGTGGCGGCGGTCGCGAACATGCCATCGCGTGGGCGCTGGCGAAGTCCCCGCGTACCGACAGCCTGTACGTAGCGCCGGGCAACGGCGGCACGGACGGCATCGCCCAGAACGTACCCGACCTGAACCCCGAGGACGGCCAGGCCGTGCTGGCGTTCGTTCGCGAGAACGCCATCGACTTCGTGGTCATCGGACCCGAGGCTCCGTTGGTTGCGGGTGTTGCCGACGTGCTGCGTGCCGCGGGGGTTCCCACGTTCGGACCGGACGCCCAGGGTGCCCAGCTGGAAGGCAGCAAGACGTTCAGCAAGAAATTCATGGACGCCAACGACATCCCCACCGCTCGCTACGCCAGCTTCACCGACCTCGAGCCTGCGCTTGCCTACGTGCGCGAGCTGGGCGCGCCCATCGTGGTGAAGGCCGACGGCCTGGCCGCTGGCAAGGGCGTCGTGGTAGCCGACGAACTTGAGGACGCGGAAGACGCCGTGCGCTCCTGCTTCGACGGCGCATTCGGCGACTCGGGCAAAACCGTGCTCATCGAGAAGTGCCTGACCGGCCCCGAGTGCTCGATGCTGGCGTTCGTCAGCGACGGCAAGGCGCACTGCATGGCCACCGCCCAGGACCACAAGCGCGCGTTCGACGGCGATCGCGGCCCGAACACGGGCGGCATGGGCGCGTACTCGCCGGTGCCCATCGTGACGCCTGACGAGCTGGCGGCCATGCACGACATCATGGAGCGCGCAGCGGTTGCCACCGCGCGCGAGTTCGACAACGATTACCGCGGCGTGCTGTACGGCGGCTTCATGCTGACGCCCGAAGGTCCGAAGATCATCGAGTTCAACGCTCGCTTCGGCGACCCTGAGACGCAGGTGGTACTGCCGCGTCTCGAGTCCGACCTGGCGGATATCATGCTGGCCGTGGCCGAAGGACGCCCCGACGACATCGACCTGCGCTGGTCCGAGCAGTGGGCCGTGTGCGTGGTGCTGGCCAGCGAAGGCTATCCCGGATCGTACGAGAAGGGCAAGGTCATCCTCGGAATCGACGAGGCCGAGCAGATCGAGGGCGTCACGGTGTTCCATGCCGGCACCGCCAAGAATTTCGACGACGAGCTGGTCACTGCGGGCGGCCGCGTGCTGAACGTGGTGGCGCTGGGCGACTCGTTCGACGACGCGCGCGAGAAGGCGTACGAAGCGTGCGATCTTATCAACTTCGAAGGCAAGCAGTACCGCAGCGACATCGGCAAACGCGCTGCGGCCGGTCGTGCCGCTTGGGAGAACTAAATGCTTTCAGAACGCTTGCTCACGTCCGTTGTTCGCGAATGCACGAAGAATTACCTACGCCTCGAACCGACGCAAGAGCGACGCGTGCCCGGGCCGAAGCCCGGCCAGAAGTACATGCTGTACATGCACGTGCCGTTCTGCGAGCGGCTGTGCCCCTACTGCTCGTTCAACCGCTTCCCGTTCGCCGAGGATCGCGCGAAGCCCTACTTCGCCAACATGCGCAAGGAAATGCTCATGTTGAAGGACCTCGGCTACGACTTCGAAAGTCTGTACGTGGGCGGCGGCACGCCCACCATCATGATCGACGAGCTGTGCGACATCATCGATATGGCGCGCGAGACGTTCAGCATCGGCGAGGTGTCCAGCGAGACGAATCCGAACCACCTGATTCCCAGCTACCTGGACAAGCTGCAGGGCCGCGTGCAGCGTTTGAGCGTTGGCGTGCAGAGCTTCGACAACGACCTGCTTAAGCAGATGGATCGCTACGACAAGTACGGCAGCGGCGAGGAGATCCTCGAGCGCATCGGCGAGGCCAGCCCCTACTTCACGTCGCTCAACGTGGACATGATCTTCAACTTCCCGGCGCAGACCGAGGACGTGCTGTTCAGCGACATCGAGCGCGTGGTGGAAAGCGGCACGAGCCAGACCACGTTCTACCCGCTGATGGCCAGCCCTAGCGTGGCGCGCTCGCTGGCGCGTACCGTGGGCAAGGTTGATTACGCGCGCGAGCAGCGCTTCTACGAGATCATCTCCGAAGTGCTGGCCGGCGGCGAGAACCCGCTGTTCGAGCACGGCAGCGCCTGGACGTTCAACAAGCGCGGCACGGGCGCGGCAGGCGAGGACGCGATGATCGACGAGTACGTGGTGGATTACGAGGAATACCCCGCTATCGGCAGCGGCGGCATCACGTATTTGGGCAACAACCTGTACGTGAACACGTTCTCGGTGAACGACTACAACGACGCCATCGAGCACGACCGCATGTCGCTGATGGGCAAGGCCACGTTCAGCAAGCACGACCAGATGCGCTACCGCTTCATGATGCAGCTGTTCGGATTGCGCCTGGACAAGCGCCAGTTCAAGAAGGACTTCGGCGTGTCCGTGGAGCGCGGTCTGCCGGTGGAGATGGCGTTCATGAAGGCCTCGGGCGCGTTCGATCGCGACAACGCCGACGAGCTGACGCTTACGCCGAAGGGCCGCTACCTCATGGTGGTGATGATGCGCCAGTTCTTCATCGGCGTGAACAACCTGCGCGATCAGGCGCGCGCCGCCCTGGTGGGTGAGGAACGCGAGCTTATCTTCGGCGACGGCAAATAACCGTCTGTCCGCATCCGCTCGAACACCGAAACGCCTGCGCATCTGCCGCGGGCGTTTTTCGTGTGTGCCGAGTCGCGTCCGGCAACGTGTTCCGGCTCGACTGCGGGCTCGGGTGTCCGACCGTTTCACGTGAAACGCGCTTGTTTCCGTGTTCCGCGGAGTACCCAACGTAGACGTTTTCATCGGCGGGCGCGCGTTTCGGCATTCCTCGGCAATGTACGTGCTATGATACAAAACCACAACGAGGGACGTTCTATTGCCTGATAGGAGGAGGAAACGGCATAGGTATGGCCAGAAGGGGACGGCATACGGAGGGCTTCACGCTCGCCGAGCTTCTGATGAGCGTAGCCATCATACTCGTTCTTGCTGCCATCGCCTTTCCATCCATCGTGTCGGCGCAGAACAACATGCGCATGTTGGAGCTGAACAACGCCGCCCAATCCATCGCGAACGCCGCCCAAGCCCAGATGACGGCCAAGAAAGTATCGGGCACGTGGGTGGATGCCGTGAAGGACGGCGACTCTTATCGCGCCTGCTTCCCCGCCGCGCTTGCGGGCTCATCCCATTCGCAAGGCGAAACGGAAGATGTTTCACGTGAAACTCTCGGGTCCGACGAGGTTGCTCCTCCTTCCGCTTCTGCTGCGGAGTCTTCCAAACGTTACATGACGGCGGACACCGCCCGCGATCAGGGCATCGTCCCGGCGCTCGCCGTGGAGGAGGCTGTGCGCGACGCCGACTATATCATCGAGTTCGATGCCGACACGGCGCAGGTGACCGGCGTGTTCTACGCCGACGGAAGGTCCGGCTTCTTCGGATCGACCCCTGCCTCCACGAACGCCGCGAAGACGTATTACGAAACCGAGGGCGCCTCCACCGATCAGGCGGCGCGCATGGGCCACGACCCCATGATCGGCTACTATGGCGGCACCCCTGCCGGCGCCACGCCCGAGAAAGCGCTCGCGAACCCGGTGATCTGGGTGGACGAAGCAACGGGCTGTCTGATGGTGCAGGACCCCAACATTGCCGCGGACGGAAGCGCGGGCTCCACCACCTCCACGGTGGCTATCGAGAACACCGGCAAGAACGTGGCGTTCTCGATCTCCGGCTTGAGCAACGGAACAACCATGGTGTCGTTGTACACGGCCGATGACGGTTCGGAGTCGGTTGGCTTCACCAACTTCGCCGCAGCCATCAAGCAGCAGACGCGCGACAACGCGAACGTGAAGGGCAATGTGTGGGCCATCGACCTCAACGCACTTTCGCAGCTGGTGGCGAAGGGGAATGACGGCAAGCCGGCGGCGGATGACTCGCAGAAAGCGAAGCTCAAGCAGGTGTTCGACGCGTGTGTGGCGGGCGACGCCCTGACCGTGTCGGTGGAGACGAAGGACGCCTCGCGCAGCTGCGTGCCGGGCACGGCTGCCGCCCATGTGGAGTGGCCGAGCCCTGCGGGCAAGCTGACGATGCTAATAACCAACCCGTACTCCGTCGTCGTGGCCGGCGAGAAGAACGAAGCTTACATCGAGCCGCAGGTGCGGTCGGCGGTCGCGGACAGCGCGCATCCTTCCATTGGGGCGGGCTTCGGCAACGGCGACGGCGTGGTGAAGGACGGGCTGACGGTCAACCCCTTCTATGAAGATAAAGATAATCACTTCCGCGTTTCCAACGCGAACGCGCAGTTGAAGCAGGAGAACCCGCAGGCCGGCTACCAGTCGTACGCGGGAGGCTGGATAGCCTCGTCGTCCGTGCGCGACGACGCCACGTACCGGCTCGAGGGAACTGTGGGCGCGTACAACAATCATGCGTACCAGATTTGGGAGCTGTGGATCAAGCGAGCCGACACCGGTGAATGCATGCGCGTGGGCTACTTGAACGATGGCAAGTGGGAATGGGGCGTGTTCAACCAGAAGGGGGTCAACTACGACTACCGTTTCCTGAACGACTGCTTCACCTGGTACGGAACGAATGAAACGGGCGATGCTTCGGGTACCCTTGCCGGAACCGATACCGATACGAACAACGTCATATCCCTGCGCCTCGATGTGCAGAAGTTCTACGCCGAGGCCGAGAACCATAAGAACCACGGCTTGGCCGACGAGGACGGCAATGCAACGGTGTACGTGCGCACGGCTCCGAAGGCATCCGAAGTCCAGGCGTACTTCAACAAGCTGGCGGTTCCTGAACCGGCTTCGGTTGAGAATCCGTTGAAGGCTGCCTATCTGAGCGGCAGCGCCCAGGAGACCGGCTCGCGCACCGCGGATACCCCGTCGGTCACGGCACGCGCCGCGTTCGAAGGCGAGTTCGGCGCCTCATCGTCCGACGTGTCGTGGGCGGTGTCCCAAACCACGACCGCCGGGTTTTCCCAGGGGAGCGAATACCTGAGCACCGCCGCCACCGTGCCGGTGCGGGTGTACTACTCCATCGCCCCCGGGGTTGGTTTCGCGAACATCAGATCTTACGATAACGGCAACGGCAGCGGGTACCTAAGCGGCGTGCTCAGCACGCGCTTGACCAACGTCTCGCTTTGGCTGTATCGCGGTCCCTCTATCAACGATCTTGCCGTTATGCCACCCGCCCTTCTGAAGAACTACAAGGGGTTGGAGTTCTCGTGCCGCCAAGGAAGTACGTACGACTTCAAGATAACCACCCAAGAAGACTACCGCTTCTACCGGGCGCTCGCATACACCGTCGAGAATGGAAGTGCGCCGCCATCTCAATACGTCCCGCACGCATCGGCAAGCGATGAGAGCGTCGCGAAAATCGCCGCCGCCGAAAACTACGAAACGGACGATAAGCTGTACACGTTCAAAGGGTGGACAACCAAGGATACCATGTCGGGTGCAGAACTTCTCGTCGAAGCAGACAAGCTGGTTTCCGACTACGACGGACTCAGCTACCAAGGCACGACGCTTGTCGCAAGCTACGACGAGCGGAAGAAGGTGCAGCCGTCTTTGGGCATGATGTACATAGAAACCGGCACCGACAAAACGGGTTCGCCGGCGTACGGTTACTATGGGTATATCGAGAACAACGCGGCTGCGGTCGAAAACTTGCTGTCCAACGAGTACTCCGTCACCGACGGTGGCTATTACGTGGTGGTTCCCACTGGCAGCAATCAGCCGAAAATGACGGGCAGAGGCGACATCCCGAACTATCTCAAGGACTTCTCCGACGTGCTGCAGGGTTTGTCCATCGAAGGAGGCTTATACGATTGCTATCGCATCACGGTGAGCGATAAAGACGTGGGGCAAAACCGCCCGTACGACAAATATAAACTGAAGAATCAGACACTGTCGTTCAAGGCTGATATTCAGACAGGTGCGAGCACGGTCTCCGTCGAGGGCACGTACACGGTGAACTTCGCATTCGCTTGCGCTGTCGAAACGAATGAAGAGGCCGCCCTTTCATGGGGAACGAGCGTTTCGCCCTGGAACGTTCGACTGGGACGGCAGTTCGTCGGCAATTTGACAGCTGGAAGCAACAATGTGCAGGGGAAGTATGCTCAATATAACTGCTTTATCCAAACGCGGAACATCGATTTGGCCGATGCGCCTGTCGTGAGCACGTCTAAATTCACTCAGCCGTTCTTAGGCTCGACGTACGACGGAGGCGGCAACAGCATATTCGGAATACCGTACCGACTGGCACATGAAGGGATTACCGGTGAGAACCAGGGAAGAAACGGTCTGTTTCTTGATGTTGGCGGGGAGAGCCTGATTAAAAACGTGAACATCGTGCTGGATCCCACCGATGAAGGCTCAGAGTATGTGTTCGTTTCCACCCATGGAAGCAAACTTCGATTCGGACTCCTCGTCGGGTCGATTGACGGAGACGGAGCCGATATTCAAAACTGCACGGTCGGCGTTGCCGGCAAGGAGACGGCTACGCTTAGGATCATCAAAAAGGGTACAGGTGGCGAGGCGTATATCGGCGGTTTGGTGGGCTATGCAAGTCAAGCCAATGTGAGCGATCTATCGGTCAAGAATCTTCGTATTGAGGTTGTCGCCGATGTCGAAGCATGGAAAACCTCTCCCGCGATCGGGGGGATCTTCGGCTACGGCTCGCAGTTGAACATGTCGAGGAGCTCCGTCGATGGCTTCGCATGCGCTCTTTTCCAGCCTACGTTCGTTAACGAGAAATATCCCAGCCAAAACACGCGCATCCATTTCGGCGGTTTGGTCGGCAGCGCTCAAATGGCAGTCATTAGCCAGAACGTGAAGAGCAACGCGGTTCTGCAGGTTCCTGCCGGCCAGTTGCGAGATTCTGTTGTTGCTGGGCGGTACGTTGGG
>NZ_DBFEGU010000405.1:0-12703 GCF_048329335.1 Eggerthella sp.
CTCCAAACAGCAGGTCATCGACCTCATCGAGAAATACCGCTGACATCTCCCCCTCCCCGACGCCCCTCGACATCCGCGCGCCGTCGCTCGAAACGGTCGGTTTCCGCGACGATTCCGACCGTTTCGAGCGACAATCGACCCGCTGGATGCCGCGCGCAAAAAGAGACAGGCGCCGCGGAGGGGTGCGGCGCCTGTCAGGCAATGCTATGTCATGATGCCCGCTCGATACGGCGGCTTCTACAGGTACAGCACCGGCAGCGCCGACAGAACCACCAGCAGGCGCAGCATGAAGCCGCCCACCAGCACGCCCGCCTCGCCGATGACGCTGACCACCATCGAAGTCATCGAGGTCTCGACGCGCTTCGTGATGAACACCGGGTAGCCTTCGATGATGAACGGAGCCACCAGGCCCAGAAGCACGATGCCTCCCCAGAACGCCGGAGCGTACTGACCGGCCACGAGCGAGTACACCGACGCCGCACCTTCGACGCTGCCGGCGCTCACGATGACCAGCATCGTGGCCAGCACCACCATCTCGATGGCCGACAGGATGACATGCGACTTCTTGATCAGCCACATCTGCTCGAAGCGCTCGCGATCCACCAGCAGGCCAACCAGCGACGTGGCCGCAAGGCCGGCCGACAGCGCCGATACCACGAACAGGATGGGCAGCACCGCGTTGTTCCACAGCGGGAACGCCTTCACCACGCCCAGCAGGAAGCCGGTGTAGGCCGCCACGGCGAACGCGAACACGATGCCGATCCACGTGAGCCACTTCGGCACGCGCTTCTTCAGCACCTCCAGCAGCGCGGAAACCAGCGCCACCGGCATGAACACGCAGATGAAGTACACGCCCAGCGTCATCACGGAACCGGGGTTAGCGATGAGCCAGAAGAAGCGCAGCGGGTTGTGCAGGCCGGCTTCGGCGTCCAGCATCAACATGACCAGGCCGATCCCCAGGAAAATTGGGGCGATGATACGGCCGGCCACGCGCATCTTCACGCTCTCGGGATATTTCACCTCAACGAAAGCCGAGGTCAGGAAGGCACCTGCCGACGCGCCGGCCAGAAACAGGTACCATGCGATCATAGGTCCCCAAACCATGGTTCATCACCTCACGTAATAGATCTTGGATTCGGTCAGGTCGCCCGCGATAGGCTGGGCGTTCGTGCGGGCGATCTCGCGCGAGATGTCGCTGTCGGGATCGTCGAGGTCGCCGAACACGCGCACGCCCGAGATGCAGGTGCCCACGCACGCCGGCGGGTTGCCCGGCTCGCCCTCGTACCAGCAGAAGCGGCACTTCTCGATGACGCCGGTCTTCTCGATCTGGATGCGCACGCCGTAGGGGCACGCCGCCATGCAGTACTTGCAGCCGATGCACTTCTCCTCGTCTACCAGCACCACGCCGGATTCGGTGGTGTAGGTGGCGTGCGTCGGGCACACCTGCTGGCAGGGGGCGTTCTCGCAGTGCATGCACTGCACGGGCACGGTCTCGGCGTACACGCTGGGATACGTTCCCTGCTCGATCTCCTTGTAGCTGATGAACGCCTCTTCGGGTTCCAGCTTGTTGATCATCTGGCACGCCATGCGGCAGGCGTAGCAGCCCACGCATTTCTTGGTGTTGATGAGCATTCCGTAGCGGGTCATGTTACGCCTCCACCTTCCTCACCGTGACGGCCACTTCCTGGCTCATGGTGGCACCCGTGCCGGGCTCCATGTGGAACGGCACGAAATCGGTCATGTTCAAGCCGAACTGGTACGCGCGGCTCTGGTACGGCGACGATCCGCCGTAGTGCGTGGGCAGGAACACCACGCCCGGGCGCATGCGCTGCGTCACGCGCGCCGCCACCTGGCCGGTATGCTCGCTCGAGGCGATCTCGATCATATCGCCGTCGGCGATGCCCAGGTCGGCCGCATCCTGCGCCGAGATCCACGCGCGCTCCAAGCCGTACTCGCGCGAGATGGCGTTCATCGTGGCCACGTTCTGGGTCATCGTGTGCGAGTGGATGCCCTGCTTGCCGCCCACCAGGTAGAACTCGCCCTGTTTGGGCTCCACGAGGCGCGGCGTCCAGCCGATGACCGGGTTGAGGCCCGCCTCGCCCACCGCCTCGGACGAGAACTGGAACTTCTCAGTCGGGGTCTTGAACTTGGGGGTTTTGTACTCGAAACCGGGATCGGAAAGCTCCACGATGCCCTTCTCCTTGAGCTCGTCCAGGCTCACGCCCACCGTCTCAAGCTGGGCAGCCGCAAGCTCCTCCACCGTGAACGGAAAGTACTCGCCCACGCCGCACGCCTCGGCCAGGCCGGCGAAGATCTCGTCGCACGGCTTCGTCTCGGGGTGGATGGGCTCGAGCACCTGCGTGCGCATGGCCACGTAGTGCTTCTTGCCGCCGATGAACTCGGGCAGCTCCATGCGCTCGAGGTAGGTGCACTCGGGCAGCACGTAGTCGGACGCGAGCGCCGTCTCGGACATCTGCACGTCGATGGTGACCACGAGATCGGTCTTCTCCAACCCCTCGCGCCACACCTTCGGCTGGGCGTAGCCCTGCACGGCGTTGGAGTTGTAGAAGAACACGCCCTTCATAGCGCCGTCGAGCGCCGCCTGCAGCACGGCCAGGTTCGATCCCATGCCGCTGGGAGCGAGCGGGTACTCCTTGTCGCCCACGCGCTTGGCCTCGGGCTTCGGAGCGGAGGGGAA
Source organism: Eggerthella sp. (assembly GCF_048329335.1). NCBI lineage: Bacteria > Bacillati > Actinomycetota > Coriobacteriia > Eggerthellales > Eggerthellaceae > Eggerthella > Eggerthella sp. Next base: position 2,699 of record NZ_DBFEGU010000405.1, read on the forward strand.
CTTCTGCTTGTCGATGTCGCCCGCCTTCGGCGAGGACGTGAGCAGCGCGCCTCCCTTCGCGCCCCAGCTGCCCAGAAGCGCGTTCACCGCCGTCACCGCGCGGGCGGTGTCGAACGAGTTCTGATGCGCGCATCCGAACGCCGCGCGCCACGAAGCCTCGACGGCCGCGGCCGGAGCGGCCTTGGCAAGCGCCCGGGCGATCTCCTCGATGGTGGCCGCCGGCACGCCGCACTGCTGCTCGGCCCACGCGGGGGTGTACTCCTTGGCCTGCGCGGCGAACTCGTCGAAGCCCACGGCGTTCTGCTCGACGAACTCATGGTCGTACAGGTCCTCTTCGATGAGCACGTTGCAGATACCCAGCAGAAACGCCAGGTCGGTTCCGGGCTTGATGGACACCCAGTCGGTGGCGAAGATGCCCGAGTTGTTGAGGCGCGGATCCACGATGACGATGCGCGTGCCCTTGTCGGCCGCGGCGGCCAGGCTCTGCACCGACGAGGGGCGAATGCCGTCGCCGTAGCTGCGACCGATGAACACGACCATCTTGGAGTTGCCGAAATCGACCGAGAAGTTGCCCGTGCCGATGGTCTGCGCGAAGCCCGCCTCCTTCGAGGAGTTGCAGGCCGCGCCGTGCGTGTAGATGTTGGCCGAACCGAGCGCGTTGATGAAGCGCTTGGAGTACTCCTTGCCCGAAGGGCGCGGATCCTGGACGATTGCCAGGGCTTCGGGGCCGTTCTTGGCCAGAATGTCCTTCACCTTGGCGCCGATTTCGGAAAACGCGGTGTCCCAGTCGATAGCTTCGAACGAACCGTCGGCCGCGCGGCGCATGGGCTGGGTCAGGCGCTCGTCGGAATAGGCGATCTGCGCCACGCCGTGACCTCGACCGCAGATGGTGCCCTTGGCGTAGGGATGCACGTCGCTGCCGCGCAGCGTGAACAGCTGGCCGCCCAGCGTGGTGGCCACGAGGCCGCACTTGCTGGAGCAGCCGTTGCAGAGCGATGCGCCTTCTTTGCGCTCGTACGAGCCTTCGGCGTGAGCCACCTCGGCCTGCCATGCGCCGAGAGAGCACACGCCCGCGCCCGTCGCAGCCAGCGCCGCCGTGGCCGCCGACCCCTTGAGGAACGTCCGCCGTGTTACGGATGAGTTCATTTCGCTTCCTTTCTTTCCTCCCTTGTTGGTGCCGTTTTCGCCTCGTTCGGCGTCGGTGCGCCCTGCCCCGCATGTCGCGCGAGCTCGCCCAGAAGCGCAACGTACGCGCGCACCTGGCCGATGCCGCGCGCCAGAGCGGCGCGCTCCTCCTCGTCGAAGGCCGAAGCCGAGGCCGCCCGCTCCGCGCGCTCGTCGAGCGCCGCGTCGTAGGCGTCGAGCCAGTCGAAGTGATCCTGTGCAAGCAGGCGGGCAGCCTCCTTGTTGCCGGCTTCCATGTAGAGCGCAAGCAGCTCGCACAGAAGAGACAGGTGGTCGGGCATCGCCGCGAAACGCTTCGGAATCTCCACCTTAAGCGCTTCGTAGAGCGCCTGCACATGGCGCGCCGCATCGCCCAAGTACAGCCCTCGCGCTCCGCCGAACTGCGAGCCCGGCAAAGACGTCCACGGCTTGTAGAGCGATTCCACCGGCATGGCCGCAAGCGGCATGCCCGGCGTGAGCACCTCGCGCTCCACCATGCGGCGCGCGACGCTATCCACTGGATCGGGGGCGGTAAAGCCGTGAGCAGCGAGCAAGCGGCGAACGTCTTCGGACAGCCAATCGACTTGGAACCCGTTGCAGCACGAGCCCTCTTCGCCGGCCTCCGCTGCGTCGTCAATCGAGCCGGTCGCGAAAACCGGAGCGCACGCCTGTAATCCTATTACTATGGTATCATTTTGCCCGTCGATCATCGCAGCCCCCTTCCTTCGGCGTGGGCAATGCTATGATGAGGGTCTCGGGACAGTATCATCAATTATTGATGATTTGATTGTTTGCGCTGATGATAAGCTTTTCCAAGATGAAAGGGAGCCATGCGCCGTTCTCAGAGAAACAGGCGGCGCCAAGGACGAGGAGGGATTGTTCATGCCTGAACGCCTATCGCGCCCGCGCGATCGACGCAGCATGCGCATGGTGTGGAAAACGCTTCGTATACGCCACCTCGGCCTCGCTTTCTTCTGGGCATGCAGCATGCTCACGTTCCGCAGCTCCATCCTGCTGTCGGGGCCGGTGAACACCACGGGATATCAGACGCTCGTCGTGATCATCTCGTTCGTCGCGAACATGACCACGCTGTTCCTGGTGGCCTCGCGCACGGAACGCGACCACTCCTTCTACGACAAACTGCCCGCTTCGGCGTTCACGGTGAGCATCGTGACAGGGCTCGTGCTGATGACAGGCTCGGGCATGGCCGGAAGCGCCGGATTGCTGACGGAGACGATGGCCGTCGTCCCGCTCGTGCTGGGCTCCGTTCTAGCCGGCGTGGGATACGGCTACTTCTGGGGAAGCTGGGCCGAGTGCCTCGGGCGCATGCATCCGTCGCGCACTTCGTTCTATCTGCCCGTTGTGCTGTTGTTGACCGCGCTGTTGTTCGTCGCGTTCTCGTTCTGCTCGGAGGAGCTGGGGGTTCCGGCGCTGCTGCTCATGTTGCCGCTGCCCGTGCTCTCGCAGCTGTGCTTGACGCGCTGCAACCGCGAAGAAACCGACGATCGGCCCGCAATCACGGCCGACTCGGGGCGTTACCGCACGGCGCTCGGCTCGCTGGTCAGTCTCATCGTGGCCAGCCTCGTGCTGTCGTGCCTGTTCGGCTACGTGTGGCAGATGACCGTGGCTTCAGTCGACTCGGCTTACGAGGCTCACCGGCTGCCGCTTATCGCCAACATCGTGGCCGCCGTGGCGCTCATCGGGCTCGTGCTGTTCGCGCGACGCCGCACCGATCTGGCGCTTACGTTCAAGGTGATCGTGCCCATTCTCGTGGTGCTGTTCGCGCTCATGCCGATGTTCTGGAGTACGTACCCGGTGGAGCTCAACACGGTAATGAGCGCGTGCTACGGCGTATTCGACGTGATCATCTGGTATATGGTGGCGTCGACCGCATACGACTTCAGCGTGTCGGGCTTCGTGGTAGGCGGCATCGTGCGAGGGGTGTCCATCATCGCACGACTGGTGGGCATCGGCATCGGCTACGTGGTGATGCTCATCCCCGAAAGCCCATCCATGCTGGTCATCGGCGTGTCGGTGGGCGCGGTCTACGTGCTGGCCATGCTGGCGCTGTTCCAGCAGGGCGGCAATCGGTTCTCGTTTTTGAGCTTCGGCGCCAGCAAGGCGAAAGACGCCGAAGGGAAAGCCGCGGCCGTTTCGTGCGCAGCGGGATGCGGAGCCGCCTGCCCCCGCCAGCAGATCGCCTCCGCCGACGAAGCGCGAGGCGACGAATCCGCCTCCGAGCCCGACGGCGACGTGCTCGAGCAGATAGCCTCGTACTACGGGCTGACCCGCCGCGAAGCCGAGGTGCTCCCCTACCTGGCGCGCGGGCGCTCGGCCAAGGTGATCGCCGAGGCGCTGTTCGTGTCCGAGAGCACCGTGCGCACGCACACGCGGCGCATCCTGGAAAAGACCGCCCTGCATTCGAAGCAGGATCTCATCGACCTTATCGAAAAGTACGAGTGATCGCCATGGATACCGTTTTTCACCCCACCTGGACTGTAGGAGTCATCCGCGTCATCACGCAGGATCAAGAACAGGCTGACGCGCATGGGCTGCTCATCGAGCGTGCGTTTCCTCAGGTGCGCGTCGTGTCGCGCTGCATTCCCGATCAACCCGAGGGCGTGCACGATGCCGCTACGAAGCGCACTGCCGAACCTAAAGTGATTGCGCTTGCCTGTCAGCTGGTCGAACAGGAAGCGGACGGCATCATAGTGAGCTGCGCCGACGACCCCGGCGTAGCCGAAGCGCGCGCCATCGTGGGCGTGCCGGTGGTGGGCGCGGGCGAAAGCATGGCCACCGCCGCGGCGCTTCACGAGGGGCCGGTAGGCGTCATCGGCATCACGCCGGACGCGCCGCCCGCGTTCCCGCGCATCTTAGGCGAGCGTCTGTTGGCGAACCTCGTACCCGACGGCGTTCGCGACACGCGCGATCTGAACACGCCCGCAGGTCAACACGCCGCTGTCACGGCGGCTCGACGCCTGCGCGAAGAAGGCGCAGCGGTCATCGCGCTCGCCTGCACGGGGTTTTCGACTATCGGCTTGGCGCCGCAGCTCGAACGAGCCGTCGGCATCCCCGTCCTCGACCCGGTGACCTGCGAAGCGCAGGCGCTGTTGGCGCTGCTAGCGTGAGAATCGCGCGCCCCTGACGCACCTCTGACACTCCCCGTCAGCCCTCGGTGACGTCGCCGGACTGATCGAGGCTGATGGGGTCGCCCACGAACGTCGAAGGTACCTTGAACAGCGTCTTGAAGAAGTCCTTCGTGCGCGCGGGGATCTCGCGCAGATCGTACTGGAGCTGCTTGGAGTAGTCATGGTAGTCGCTGGCCACGCCGAGGGACTCGAGGCCAAGACCCTGCGCGGCGTACAGCGCACGATACAGATGATAGGTCTGGGTGGCCACCACGATGCGCTCGGCGCCGAACACGTGCTTCGCACGATACATGCTCTCGTACGTGGAGAAGCCTGCATGGTCGCAGAAGATGTCGTAGCTCGGCACGCCTTGGGAAATGGCGTAATCCTTCATAACCTGCACCTCGTTGTACGACACGGTGCTGTTGTCACCGCTCATGATGAGCTTCGGCGCCACACCTTCCTTGTAGAGCGCGATGCCGTCGTCCAGCCGATCCCGCAAGATGCCCGACGGCGTGCCGTCGGCGAACACGGATGCGCCCAGCACAACGATCGCGTCGGCATCGAAGCCGACCGCCGCTTGCGGCTCGACGATACGATCTTTGGTCGTGGCGATGGTCGCCACGTTCGTCGCCGCGAACACGGCGACGACCACGAGCATGCATCCGAGCATCAAACCCAGCATCGTCTTCAACCATCCATGTTTCTTGCGTCGCGTCATAAGCGTCGATGATAGCAAATCCCGCACCGAACCCGCTACGCATTCCGCGGCCGTCATCGAAACTTGAAGCCGATTACATGAGAATTGCGCGGGTTCGAGGAGACAAGGGAGACAAGGGAACGAGGTTTACGACTCATCGCGGGCTATGAGTCGTAAACCCCGTTCCCTTGTTTCATTCCAAGATGCAGCGATGGCCCGGCGTGGTGCTGCACTTATCGCACGAAACGCAGCGGGGCTTCGCCTGCGGATCGACCCGCCAGCGTCGCGCCAGTCGCGATTCGCAGATAAGCGGCCGACAAAGACCGAAACCCGCTATGCCGCCGGCGCTTTCAACAACAAGGCGCTCCATCGCATCGAGCCGCCGATTGCCTCCGGTAAGGATCAGGGGAATGTCGACCTCGCACGCAAGCCGCTTCGCATAGGGAGCGAAGAACGGCTCTCCATCGAAGTCGCGCACACGGCAGTTCCGCCAGTTCCCGCTCACTTCTATAGCCGACGCGCCGTGAGCCGCCAGCAGCTTCGCCGCTTCAATGCTGTCGTCCTCAGTCAGGCCGCCCTCCACGCCGTCGGAGCTGTTCAGCTTCACGATCAGCGGGAACGTCGCACCCACTCGCAAGCGCACAGCGTCGACGACCTCGACAAGGAAGCGGGCACGGTTCCGCAGGGCACCGCCGTACTCGTCGCGGCGCCTGTTGAGCAAGGGGCTCAAGAACTGGCTGAGCAGGTAGCCGTGCGCCGCATGCAGCTCGACGCCATCGAATCCGGCAGTTTGAGCACGGGCCGCCGCGTCGGCGAATGCTTGGGCGAGCTCATGCAGATCGGCAACCGTGGCCTCCACCGGCACGATGCCGGTCTTCGGGTTGGCGACGGCCGACGGCCCGAGGATGCGCCTGCTGGGCGGCTGGAGCTTCGTCGCCGAGCCGCCGTATACGATCTGCGATACGATAGCCGTCCCATGCGCGTGAGCCATGTCCGTCAATGCCCGGAATTCGGGAACGAACGAGTCGTCGTAGATGCCCAGCATCCGAGGATTCGGCTGTTCGTTTCGCATAACGCGTGCATACCCCACGATGATCGTACCTATCCCGCCATCGGCAAGCTCCTCGTAGATCGCCGTCAGCTCAGGAGTCATATGCCCACCGTCATCGGCTAACGCCTCGTAGGTGGCTGCTCGCACCAGTCGGTTTTTCGCCCGCAACGAGCCTATTTCCATCTCCTCGAACAACACGCTCATCGCGCATCCTCCTTGAGTGCGAATGTCTGCAACAACTCCGACCGCAATGCGCGGTGCTTGCGCGTGAAATCCGGGTCGCTGTACCGAAGCCGTTTGCCCGTCTGCTTGGCCAGCTGATGCGCCAAGCGATTGAACGCGCCGGCGTCCATCACCTGGCCGCGCGTCACCGTGACCACGGTGTAGCCCAACGCGATCAGCGTGCTGCGCCTTCGCGCGTCGCTGTCTTGCCGATCGGGGTCGACGTGGTACCGCGCGCTATCGTACTCGACGCACAGCTTCGCCTCCGGCCAGCAAAGATCGCATACGCAGTACGCGCGATCGGCCAGCCTTTTAGAGCTGGAAGGCACGTCGACACGATGGTTGATCAGCGGCTTCTCCAAACCGTAACCGCCCAGACCGTAGGGCAGGCACAGCATCATGGCAAGCATGGTCTCCATCGGCGAGGCTGCGCCGTCCTGGACGTACCGCACGGCACGAGCCGCCTTCTTGCAACCGCGCGCCCCGGATGACTGCTCGACAAAAGCAGCTAGCTTGGCCTTCGTCGTCAACGGGGCGGCACGGCGAACCACCGGGGCGCTCCCGACGAGGGCGTACGTGCCGCACAACTCGAATCCCAGCTGAATCAGCTGGACGAGCGACAGGCAACCCGCCATCTGCAGGAAGCAGAATTCCGGCGCGCTCATCAAAAACCCCTCGCCCGCTTCGGCGAATGCAGTGTCGGGAAACGGGCTTCCCCAGGTATGCGTGACCACTCCCTCGGTTTCGGTGCGAACGCATGCATCGGCAATCAGCACGTGCAAGGGAAGGGCGCATCCTGCAGGACGCCGATTCCCTTCGCCTATGCGGGGCTTCTCCTTCGCCGCCATCACGGCGCGGGCCCGTCTCGTAGCGGCTCGGCGCTGGCGACCCGTTCGCAAGAAACGTTCGCCCACCGTGCGCCAATATTCAAGCGCCGATATATGTCCGATAAGCATATCCATGAACGCACGATACCACATTCTGGCATGAATTTGCGGGTAGGGGAATCATCCGGCCGTCAGGTTGCCGGTCGCGAGGGGCCGACCTGGCCGTACGCTCGTCCCACTCGCTCAAACCTGGCCGATTCGGCCCCTATCATTCCCCTACCCGTGAATTTGTGCCAAAATCAGCCAGCCCGCGTTCCGAATACAGCGAGGGCGGCCCGAATACCCGAGCCGCCCTCGCATTCCTATGCCACAACGCGCGCACCCGCAGGCGCGCCGCGCGTCCTCTACTTCGCGACGATGTTCACCAGGCGGCCGGGCACCACGACGACCTTCTTAACGTCCTTGCCCTCGAGCGCCGCTTCGACGGCTGCAAGGCCTACGGCCTTGATGTCGTCCTCGGCAGCATCGGCGGCCACCATGATCTTGGCCTTCACCTTGCCGTTCACCTGCACAGCCAGCTCGACCTCGTCAGCCTTGGCCTGCTCGGGATCGAATTCAGGCCACGGCTGCGTGTGCACCGAACCGTCCTTGCCCAGCACCGCATGCCACAGTTCCTCGGCCCAATGCGGCGCGAACGGAGCCAGCAGCTTCACCAACACCTCGGCCACCTCGGCATCGACCGCCCGCGACCCCTCGCAACCGGCACGCTCTTCAGGCGAGCACTTGCGCAGATAGTCGCTCGCCGCGTTCGTCAGCTCCATGATGGCGGCAAGCGCCGTGTTGAAGTTGTTGCGGTCGAAATCGTCAACGACTTTGCCCACCACGCGATGGCGCTCGCGCACCAGCTGTTCGAGCGCTTTGATGCCCTCGTCCTCGGACGCGCCCGGCTGGTACAGCGTTTCCTCGTCGGCGGCTCCCATCAGGTCGTTCACGATGCGCCATGCGCGGTTCATGAACTTGTAGATGCCCGCCAGGCCGCCCTCGTCCCACAGCAGGTCCTTGTCGGGCGGCGCCATGAACAGGATGTAGGCGCGCACGGCGTCGGCGCCGTACTCGGCGATCATGTCCTCGGGGGCGATGACGTTGCCCTTCGACTTCGACATCGTCTCGCCGTGCTCGTCCTTCACCATGCCCTGGCACAACAGGTTCGAGAACGGCTCGTCGAACTCAAGCAGCCCCAGGTCGCGCAGTACTTTCGTGTAGAAGCGGCTGTACAGCAGGTGCAGGATGGCATGCTCGATGCCGCCGATGTACTGGTCGACGGGCATCCAACGGTTCGCCTTCTCGGGCGCGAACGGCAGCTCCTCGTTGTGCGGATCGGTGTAGCGCAGGTAGTACCAGCTGGAGCATGTGAACGTGTCCATCGTGTCCGTCTCGCGCTTCGCCGGGCCGCCGCATACCGGGCACGTCGTGTTCACGAACGCCTCGTGCGTGGCAAGCGTCTCGCCTGCGGCCAGGTCGATGTCCTCGGGCAGGCGCACCGGAAGGTCCTCCTCCGGCACGGGCACGAGGCCGCATTCCGGGCAGTGCACGGCCGGGATGGGGTTGCCCCAGTAGCGCTGACGGCTGATCAGCCAATCGCGCAGGCGGAACTGCACGGTCTTCTTGCCCTTGCCCTCGGCCGCGAGGTCGCCGATGATCGCATTGACGGCGGGCGAATGCTTGCCGCCCACCATGCCGGTGTACTTGCCGGACTGCACCAGCACGCCCTCGGCATCGTAGGCCGCTTCCCAATCGACCGACGTCACGCGGCGCTCCTGCACGCCGTTGAGCTGGGGATACAGCGGATCGTCCTCGCCGAGGATGATGGGGATGATGGGCAGGTCGTACTTGCGCGCGAACTCGAAGTCGCGCTGGTCGCCGCACGGCACGGCCATGACCGCGCCGGTGCCGTAGTCGCTGACGATGTAGTCGGCCACCCATACGGGCACCTTCTCCCCGTTCACCGGGTTCACCATATAGCGGCCGGTGAACGCGCCGTGCTTCTCGCGGTCGCCCTGGGCGCGCTCGACGGCGCTCACCTTGGCGGCGCCTTCCACCACCTCGCGCACGGCGGCTTCGTATTCAGTGCCCTCCACCAGCTCCATAAGACCCTTGTACTCGGGCGCCAGCAGGAAGAACGAGCAGCCGAACAAGGTGTCGGGACGCGTGGTGAACACGGTGATCACGTCGTCGGCCGTCGGCTCGGCAGGAGCCTCGCCGTCGGGCCCGCACAGCACGAAGTCGATTTCGGCGCCTTCGGAGCGGCCGATCCAGTTCGCCTGCATCTGCTTGACGCGCTCGGGCCAACCGTCCAGCTGGTCGAGGTCGTCCAGCAGCTCCTGGGCGTAGTCGGTGATCTTGAAGTACCACTGCGTGAGGTCGCGCTTCTCCACCGCGCCGTGGCAACGCCAGCACTCGCCCTCGGTGACCTGCTCGTTCGCGAGCACCGTCGCGCAGTTCGGGCACCAGTTCACCGGGCTGTTGCGGCGCTCGACCAAACCGCGCTTCCAGAACTGCAGGAAGATCCACTGGCCCCAGCGGTAGTACTCGGGGTCGCACGCCACCACGGTGCGGTCCCAGTCGTACGAGAAGCCCATGCGCTTGAAGCTGGCCTTCTGCGTGTCGATGTTGGCGTAGGTCCATTTGGCCGGATGGCTGTTGCGCTTGATGGCCGCGTTCTCGGCCGGCAGGCCGAACGCGTCCCAACCCATGGGATGCAGCACGTCGAAGCCGCGCATCTTGTAGTAGCGCGCGACGACGTCGCCGATGGTGTAGTTGCGCACGTGTCCCATGTGGATGTCGCCCGAGGGGTACGGGAACATCTCGAGCACGTACTTCTTCGGCTTCGAGGGATCCTCGGTCACCTTGTAC
>NZ_DBFEGU010000406.1:0-15014 GCF_048329335.1 Eggerthella sp.
GGGGCTGGGCGGTATGAACGCGTTCGTGCTTGACAGCTTGCGAGGCTTGCGCGAGACGCTGCAATTCGGCCGAGCGGCCGAACGTTCGCGCGAGCTGGACGAACGCATGGACGAGCTTGCCCGCGCGGAAGCGCGCCTCAAGGGGCGCGGCGCTCTGGCGATGTCGTTGACGAACGGGCTGGTGCTGGCGCTCGACGTTGCGATGGTGCTGGCGTCGGGGGCGCTGTGCTTGTCCGGTGCCATCGCGCCCGACGGAGCTCTTGTGGCCACGGCCGCCCTCATGTCGTCGTTCGGCCCGGTCATCGCCGTGGCGAATCTCGGCTCCACGCTGCAGCAGACGCTTGCGTCCGGGGGGCGCGTGCTTGAGCTGCTTGACGAGCGCCCGCAGACCGAGGAGGTCGACGACGGTGCGGATCTGGGGACGTTCTCGGGCGCTGCGGTGCGTCGCGTCGACTTCTCCTATGGAGGGTATCCCGTGCTCGACGACGTGAGCCTGCGCATCGAACCGGGCAGCGTGGTGCACCTGTCCGGGCGCAGCGGTTCGGGCAAGTCGACGCTGTGCAAGCTGCTCATGCGCTTTTGGGATGCCACGCGCGGCGTGGTGGAGGTGTCGGGCACGGATGTGCGCCGTGCGAACACGGCCAGCTTGCGCGAAACGCAGGGCTACATGACGCAGGAAACGCATCTGTTCGCCGGCACCATAGGCGAGAACATCCTCCTTGCGAAGCCGAGCGCCTCGCCCGAAGAGCTGGCCGAAGCATGCCGCAAGGCGGCGTTGAGCGGTTTGATCGAACGTCTGCCGCGCGGGCTGGACACGCCGGTGGGCGAGCTGGGGGAGACGCTCTCGGGAGGCGAGCGGCAGCGCATAGGCCTTGCACGCGTGTTCCTGCACGACGCGCCGTTCGTGCTGTTGGACGAGCCCACGTCGAACCTCGACAGCCTGAACGAGGCCGCCGTGCTCCGCGCGCTCTCCGAGGGCCGCGGCGACAAGACCGTCGTGCTGGTGAGCCATCGCGCCTCGACCGCCGCGATAGCCGACGTGGAATACACGGTGGATCGAGGACGGTTAGGTTAAGGGTCGAGCGCCGTTCGGGTTACTCCCATCCGCCTTCGCGCAGCGTGTTCCCATCCAAGTCCTTCAGGATGAACGCGCCGTGTTCGTACACGGCGTAGCTGGCGGAGCCGTCCTTCGGGATGGAGGTGCTTCCCGGGTTGACGAACAGCACGCCGTCGCGCTCGTCGAGCGTCTTCGCATGGGTATGGCCTGACAAGAAGGCGCTGCCGGGAGCGAGCGTAGGCGGGTCGTCGGGGGACTTGCCCGGCAGGTGGCCGTGGGAGAGGTACAGGACGTGCCCGTCGGCCTCGACGAGGGCGTAGTCGGCCATGCACGGGAAGTCGAGCACCATCTGGTCAACTTCGGCATCGCAGTTGCCGCGCACGGCAACGATGCGTCCGGCCAGGCCGTTGAGCAGCGCGATCGCCTCTTTCGGCGCGTAGCCTTCCGGCAGGTCGTTGCGCGGGCCGTGGTACAGCAGGTCGCCCAGCAAGACGATGCGGTCGGGCGCTTCGGCTTCGATGCGGTCGACGAGCGCGCGCACGGCGGGCGCCGCGCCGTGCAGATCGGATGCGATGAGCAGCTTCACAGGCGTTTCCTTTCCTCGGTGGGCCCTCAGCCTAAATCGGAGCAGTAGCCGCGCGTGATGATGCGCTTCTTGCTTCTCGGGAACAGGTGGGCGTAGAGCGCCATGAAGTAGCTGTCGGTCATCGAGGCCATGTAGTCGACGACCACCTGGTTCGGATCCGATGCCAGGTACTCGTCGATCTCAACGGTGCGAGACTTGGCGGCGAGGGAGGCGGCATGGTGCTTGAACACCGGCGAGCCCTCGTCGCCTGCGAGAAGATCCTCCAAGAGGCGCTCGTACAGCTCCTCGAACATCTCTTCCACGATGTTGCCTGCGCCGTTCACCATGCCTTCGCGCTCGTATATGAGCTCGTAGTTCTGGCGTTTGGCGCGCTTGAGGTCGGCGAACGCCCTTTCGCTGAGCGCGATGCGGTCGGTGCCGTAGCTCGTGTTCACGAGGTCGACGGTGAGGTTGTTGATGATGCGCGCGTTGTCGCGGCCGATGACCTCGCTGTCGAACACGTCGAGCGAGTCGATGACGCCCATGTCGAGCGCGTCGGCGCGATCCTTGCCAACGTAGGCGATCATGTCGCTGACGCGGACGACGCAGCCCTCCAGCGTGGAAGGACGCAGCGTCTTGATGGCAAGCTCGTCTGCGGTGCACGCTTCCACGAGCCTGTCGAGCGCGACGAAGTCGGCCGTGTCGCCCATGCGCAGCACCTGCTGGGCGAACTCGCCGTTGTGGCACAGCACGCCGTCGAGGGTCTGCAGGCTGACGTTGCGGCGGTACAGCTGGTCGAGCACGCGCACCGAGTGCACGTTGTGGTTGAAGTAGCGCCCGGTTCGTCGATGGTAGCATGCGCTCAAGTAGCGCTCGCCGGCGTGGCCGAAGGGCGTGTGCCCCACGTCGTGGCCCAGTGCGATGGCCTCGATGAGCTCGCAGTTCAGCCCCAGCAGCGATCCGATGCCGCGCGCCACGCGGCTGACCAGCTGCACGTGCAGCCCGCGGCGGCTGATGTCGTCGTTCTCCACGAACGAGAACACCTGCGTCTTGTCCGCGTAGCGGTTGTACGCCGGCACGTTGAGGATCTTCTCGATGTCGCGCGCGAACGCGGGGCGCGTGAGCGTGGCGTCGTCGTGCGGGTTCCGCTCGCGGCGCACGACGTTCGCGTCGTCGAAGCGATGCGGGTGCGCGCGCCCGGCGGCGCGGTCGGCGCGGATGGCGGCCTCGATGTCGGGGTTGAGTGAGAGATAGGGGATGTTCGTGCGTTCCATGGGCGTCCTCTGCTGATGCAGCCCGCCGCGCGGCGGCGGGCGTCGCGGGTATCGGGGACATTGTAGCGCATGGAGCCGCGTACGGCGAAGAGGCCGGCGAGCGAGCGCATGCGCCGGCTCCAAGCGGTTGCAGTCCGCTTACGCACGCTTTTGACAAGCAAAACCGCCTTTCATACGTACGAAAGCTTGACAAAAGCGTGCATTAACGAAGCGGGTCAGTGCTGATGGTAACGAAGCGCCTAGTACCGGTACAGCGCGGCGATGCCGGAGTCGCCGGGAATCTTCTCGGCGGGAAGCTCGAACACGTCGGCGTCCTGGGCAAGGGCCGCGCGGACGAAGCCGTCGGCCAGCTCGGGGCCCTGGAAGCGGCCGTGCGGCTCGCGCTCGAACAGGAAGACCTCGCCCGTCTGCTCGTCGAAGCCGCCGGGGATGTAGGCGCCTTCGGCCAGGAACAGGGCGCGCACCTTGCGCTCTGCAAGCGCGAGCCCGATGGCCTCCAGGTCCGACGACGCGCCGCCGTGCGCCTCGGCATCGCCGAACTTCTCCAGCAGCTCGGTCGCGCGCGCCTCGCGCACATGCTCGATGACGGCCTTCGCATCGGCCAAGAGCTCGGGGGCCTCGATGCCGCCGATGTCCTTCTCGATGCCCTCGTCCAGCAGATGGGGGATGGTGGAGATGCGGCGGAAGGCGCTTTGGTGCTCGGGCAGGCTCACGAGGATCACCGGCAGGTCGGTGCCGGCCACGAGGTAGTCGGTCACCGCCTTGTTCACGTACTGGAAGAACTTTCCGGCCTCCTCCTTCCTCACGTCGTTGCGCGACTTCCAGCCGTGGTAGGGCGGCATATGGTTCTCGAGCGACGAGTAGTCCAGCGCACCCTCGTGCCCGTCGTACACGAGCGGGAACTCCTCGCTGAACGCGTCGAGCACGTCGCGGGGCAGCTCCACGCGCTCGAGCGAGCCGAAGTCGCCGTGGACGAACGCGAAGCGGTCGGCCGAAAGCCCCAGTAGGAAGTAGTGCGATCCGAACTGGAAGTTCTTCAGCAGCGGCTTGACGTAGAACCGCTCGCCCACGAATGCGAGCGGGCCCGCCTCGTAGCCAAGCCGGTAGATGTAGGTTCGGTCGTTGCCTGCGAGCACGGCCAGGCTTCCGCCGGGCGCGGGGTTCGTCAGATCGTCGAAGTGCTCGGCTGCGTAGGCGAGCCGCTCGTCGACGCCTTTGTATTCGCGGCGCTCGCGCTCCTGGGCGAGCTTCGCGCGCGCCTGCTCCACGAGGGCCTCGAACTCGATGCGGTCGCTCTCGTCGCCGGGAGCACTGCCGTGCGTGGGCAGGTAGAGCGATACGAGGGGCGGCTCGACCTGCTCGTAGAGCGCAGAATCGAAGTCCGCCAAAATCGTGATGTCGTCGTTCATGGCAAACCTCTCTTTTCGGGCGATCGTTCGGAATGCCGGCGAAGCGCGACCGGCCGATCAAGCATAGCAGCGGTCCCGCCGGCGTCCGATACCGCTGCGGTTTTGTCAGGATTCGGTTGGCGTTCTGCTGATTGCCCTGCGCCTTCCCGCCGCGGCGCCGCGAGCGCGCGCTTGCGCTATACTGGACGGTGACGAACACGGAAAGGGAGCGCATGCAGAACAGGCAGTGGATATTCGCGGTTATCGGGGGCTTGAGCTTCGTCCTCATGACGGGCAGCCTCGTGCTCGCGTACGCGAACGCGGGCGAGGAGGGCGTCGGCATCGCCGAGCTGGGGCCGTCGCTGGCGTTGGCATTCGTGTTCCTCGTGAACGTGGTGCTGGCGAAGCAGAACAGACGCAGGTAGGGGTCGCGATGGCGGGCGGCATCAGCGAAGAGGACATCCAGAAGGTGCGCGAGGCCAACGACCTCGTCGAGGTTATCGGAGAGCGGACGCCGGTGAAGCAGCGCGGGCGCGATTTCTGGTGCTGCTGCCCGCTGCACAACGAGAAGACCCCGTCGTTCAAGATCGATCCGGCCTTGCAGCTATGGCACTGCTTCGGCTGCGGCGAGGGCGGCGACGTGTTCGGCTTCATCATGAAGACCGAGGACCTGTCGTTTCCCGAAGCCGTGCGCCGGTTGGCCGAGCGCGCGCACATCGACATCGCCGAGAGCGGCGGGCGCAAGAGCATCGGCAGCAGCCGCAAGGCCCGCCTCAAGGCCGTCTGCGACGAGACCTCGCAGTTCTACCATTGCCAGCTCATGCGCAACCCCGGCTCCGACGCGTCGGCGGCGCGCAGCTACCTGGGCGCGCGCGGCCTGGGGGGCGAGGTGCCGAAGACCTGGCAGCTCGGTTTCGCGCCGGGGCACGGGCAGCTGGTGCGCCACCTGTCTGCGAAGGGCTTCAAGCCCGACGAGATGGTGCAGGCGAACGTGGCGCTGTCGAACGACGGGGGCAAGCTGCGCGACCGCTTCTACAACCGCATCATGTTCCCCATCAACGATCCGCAGGGCGAGTGCATCGCCTTCGGCGGACGCGTGGTGGGCAAGGGCGAGCCGAAGTACCTGAACTCGCAGGAGACTCCGCTGTTCCACAAGTCGCAGGTGCTCTACGGTATGGACAAGGCGAAAGCGGCCATGGCCTCGACCGGCATAGCCGTGGTGGTGGAGGGCTACACCGACGTCATCGCGCTGCACGAGGCGGGCGTGAGGAATGCGGTGGCCACGCTGGGCACCGCGCTCACCATGCGCCATATCCGCCTGCTGTCGCGCCATGCGCAGCATGCGATCGTGTACCTCTTCGACGGCGACGAGGCGGGCCAGCGCGCCGCCGACCGGGCGCTCGCGTTCATCGACGACTCCATGACGCCCGAGGCGGGCAAGAGCCGCATCGAGCTGGCCGCCGTCACGCTACCGGACAACCTCGACCCGGCCGACTTCGTGGCCCAGCGCGGCGCCGAGGAGCTGCAGAAGCTCATCGCGAACGCCCAGCCGCTGCTGAAATACGGCATCGAGCGCCGCCTTGCCCGCCACGACCTCGGCCGCGCCGAGGGGCGCGCCGCCGCCCTTGCCGACGCGCTGCAGGTGCTGGCCCCCATCAAGGACTCCATGCTCGCGCGCGACTACGCCGTGCAGATAGCCACGAGCGTGCGCGCCCGCGAGCAGGACGTGATCGACCAGCTGGAGCATCTGAAGGCGCCGAAGGTCGAAG
Organism: Eggerthella sp.; assembly: GCF_048329335.1. NCBI lineage: Bacteria > Bacillati > Actinomycetota > Coriobacteriia > Eggerthellales > Eggerthellaceae > Eggerthella > Eggerthella sp. The sequence goes on from NZ_DBFEGU010000406.1 coordinate 6,054, forward strand.
GGGAGCGCGACGACGAGGGCGCGCCGGACGGTTTCGAGCAGGCCGCCGCGCCGCAGAGGCCGGCCCGCAGCCTGCCGCGCGCCGAGGTCAACCGCCGCCGCTTCGAGCGCCAGCTGCTGACGCTGGCCGCGCGCCGGCCCGACCTGGCGCTTCTGCACGCCGACGCGCTCGCTCAGACGCAGTGGCACGAGCAGGCGCACGCCGTCGTCGCGCAGAGCATGCTCGACGCGCTGGCCGAGGATCCGGCGGCTTCGTCGGCGCGCCTCGTGACGGAGGCGTCGCGCGCGCTTCCGGCCGCCGCCGCGGTGCTGACGTCGGGCACCGTGTCGGAGACGGCCGCGCCCGAGCAGCTGGCGGCCTTCCTCGTGGAGGAGCTCGCCATCGGCGACGCCGAGGACGCGGTGGGGGCCCTGCGCGCCCAGATCGCCGACCCGTCGCGCCTCGATCCCGACGAGCTGGAGATGCTCTACGAGACCGTGGCCGCCATGCAGCAGGACCTCAAGCGCCGCCGCGCCGCCCACAAGCCGCTTTCCCCGCGTTCCTGATCGGTTCCCTCGCCTCGCTCATGCGCGAGGCGAGGGATGGTATACTCGACGCGGAAGAAAGGAGGAGCCCGTGAGCCCCTTCGTCTGGTTGGCCGTCGCCGCCGTCATGGCGGTCGTCGAGGTCGCTTCGTTCGGCCTCATCACCATGTGGTTCGTCATCGGCGCGCTCGCGGCGTTCGCCGCGAACCTGCTCGGCGCCGATCTGCTCGTGCAGATCGTCGTGTTCCTGGTCGTTTCCGTCGTGTGCCTCGTGGCCCTGCGCCCCGTGTTCGTGAAGTACCGCGACCGCGGAAAGCAGGAGGAGCCCACCCATGTCGGGCAGACCGCCGTCGTGGTGGAGGACGTCGACAACGAGGGACTCACCGGCCGCGTGGAAACCGACAACCGCATGACCTGGGCCGCGCGTTCCGCCGACGGCTCGTTCATCCCCCAGGGCGCCGTCGTGCGCATCGTGGGGCAGGAGAGCGTGAAGCTCATCGTCGAAAGGAAGGTGTCCTAGCATGATCACCCTCGACCCGCTTCTGATCGCCATCATCGTGATCGTCGTGCTCGTGGTGCTGTTCTCGGTCACGTGCATCAAGATCGTCCCGCAGGCCGAAGCCGCCATCGTCGAGCGTCTGGGCTCGTACCTCGACACGTGGAACAACGGCCTGCACGTCAAGGTGCCATTCATCGACCGCGTGCGCCCCTACATCTCGCTCAAGGAGCAGGTGTTCGACTTCCCGCCGCAGCCCGTCATCACGAAGGACAACGTCACCATGTCCATCGACTCGGTGGTGTTCTTCAGGATCATGGATCCGAAGCTGTACACCTACGGCGTGGAGAGCCCGATCCTCGCCATCGAGAACCTCTCGGCCACCACGCTGCGCAACATCATCGGCGACTTGGACCTGGACACCACGCTGACCTCGCGCGACACCATCAACGCGAAGATGCGCGCCATCCTCGACGAGGCCACGGACGCCTGGGGCATCAAGGTGAACCGCGTCGAGGTGAAGAACATCACGCCGCCCGCCGCCATCCAGCAGGCCATGGAGAAGCAGATGAAGGCCGAGCGCGAGAAGCGCGAGGCGGTGCTTCTGGCCGAGGGCGAGAAGCAGGCCGCCATCACCATCGCCGAGGGCAACAAGCAGGCGCAGATCCTGTCCGCCGAGGCCGCGAAGCAGCAGGTGATCCTCGCCGCCGAGGCCGAGAAGGAGAAGCAGATCCGCGAGGCCGAGGGCGAGGCCGAGGCCATCAAGAACGTGCAGCAGGCGACGGCCGACGGCATCCGCATGGTGCGCGAGGCCGGCGCCGACAACGCCGTGCTCACGCTGCAGGCCTTCGAGGCGCTCAAGGCGGTGGCCGACGGGCAGGCCACGAAGCTCATCATCCCCTCCGAGATCCAGGGCATGGCGGGACTGGCCGCCTCCCTCAAGGAGATCGTGGCGGACGACAAGCAATAGCCCTTCCCACCTCGCGTTTTGTGGAGCTTTCGGAAGTTCGCTGGACAAGGCGCGCCCGAAACCGGACAATACGAATCCGACGATAACCCGCGCCGCCCCGAATCGGGCGGCGCGTCCCATAGATTCTAAAAGGACGTGTTGACCGTGATTTCCATCGTGCAGTCTCCCAACCCCATCCTGAACCAGATGTGCGACCCGTGCGATCTGGACGACAAGGGCCTGAAGAAGCTGGCCAAGCAGATGGCCAAGGCCATGTACAAGAACGACGGCTGCGGCATCGCCGCGCCGCAGCTGGGCGTGACGAAGCGCCTCGTGGTGATCGATTGCGATCAGGACGAGGGCGAGCAGGACCCCATCGTGCTGGTGAACCCCGTGCTCGTTGACACGCAGGGCGATCCTATCGTGGTGGGCGAGGGGTGCCTGTCGTGCCCCGGCATCTCGGTGCCCATCGCGCGCCCGCCGTTCGCGCGCGTGCGCTACTTCGACCTCGACGGCGAGGAGTGGGAGATCGAGGGCGAAGGCCTCCTCGGCCGCTGCCTGCAGCACGAGCTGGACCACCTCGACGGCATCACCATGTTCGAACGCTGCGACCCGATGACGCGCATCGAGGCGCTGCGCGATTACGAGATCGCGCTGGCGGCCGGCGCCCGCCCGGGGGAGACCTCGCTCGAAGCGCGGGTGCGCTAGCCATGCGCGTCGTGTTCATGGGCACGCCCGAGTTCGCGGCCGCCATCCTCGACGACCTGGCGGAGCAGCACGACGTGGCGGCGGTGTACACGCGCCCCGACGCGGTGCGCGGCCGCGGCAAGCGCCTGGAGCCCTCGCCGGTGAAGGCGGCGGCCGAGCGCCGCGGCCTGCGCGTGCTGACGCCGCGCACCCTGCGCGACGAGGCGGCGCAGCGCGAGCTGGCCTCGTTCGCCCCCGACGTGATCTGCGTCGCGGCCTACGGCGCCATCCTGCCGAAGGCGGTGCTGGACATCCCGCGCTTCGGCTGCCTCAACGTGCACGCGTCGCTGCTGCCTCGCTGGCGCGGCGCCGCTCCCATCGAGCGCGCCATCCTGGCGGGCGACGAAGAGGCGGGCGTGTGCATCATGCGCATGGAGGAGGGCCTGGACACGGGCGCCTACTGCGTGTGCCGCACGGCCGTCGTCGACGGCAAGAGCGCCGCTGAGCTGACCGAGGAGCTGGCCGATCTGGGCTCGCACGCCCTGCTCACCGCCCTCGTGCACGTCGAGCGCGGCGCCGCCGAGTGGACGGAGCAGGACGAGGAGCAGGTCACCTACGCCTCGAAGATCGAGAAGCGCGAGCTGGACCTGTCGCCGGCCGACGGCGCCGCGCGCGCCGCGCGCAAGGTGCAGGCGTCGAGCGCGGCGCACCCGTCCCGCGCCGTCGTCGCCGGGCGCAACGCCACCGTGCTCGAGGCGCGCGAGCCCGAGGACGCGGCGGGACGCGAGCTTGCGGCGGGCATCCGTCCGGGAGAGGTGCGCTTCGCGGGCAAGCGCCTGTTCCTCGGCATGGCGGACGGCGCGCTCGAGGTGGGCGCGCTCAAGCCCGACGGCAAGCAGACCATGGACGCGCGTTCGTTCGCCGCGGGCGTCCAGGGAATCAAGGACGGCGGCCTGACCTGGGAGGAAACCCATGCCTGAAGCATCCGAGCCGCGAAAGCCCCAAGGCTACGCCGGACCTAAGAACCCTCAGAAGAAGCCGCGCTCGAAGGCCAGCCCCGCGCGCTTGGCCGCGCTCGACGTGGTGCGCGCCGTGCGCGAGCGCGACGCGTTCGCGCAGGACGTCATCGGCACGCGCATCGACCGTTCGGACCTCTCGTCGGAGGATCGCGCATTCGCCACGAAGCTGGCCCTCGGCGTGGTCAGCTCCACGGGCACGCTCGACGAGATCATCGACCGCGCGCTCAACGCGCCCAGCGACGTGAAGCCCGACGTGCGCGACGCGCTGCGAGTGAGCGCCTACGAGATCGTCTTCCTGGGCAAGACGCCGCATGCGGCCGTCGACCAGGGCGTGGAGCTCGTGCGCTCCTTCGCGATGAGCGCGTCGGGTCTGGCGAACGCGGTGCTGCGCAAGATCGTGCTCATGCGCCAAGCGTTCCCCTTCGGCGATCCCATGCGCGACCCCGAGGCGCTCGCGCGCCTGCATGCGTTCCCCCTGTGGCTGGCGCGCAAGCTCATCGCCGACCTCGGACCGCAGGAGGCTCTCGACTTCATGCGCGCCTCGAACGAGCAGGCGCCGCTGTTCATCGCCGTCAACGCGGCGAAGACGACTGACGAGGCGCTGGTCAAGGCGTTCGACAAGCTGGACGAGGGGCTGGACCCGGTGTCGGTGGACGGCGTGGACGTTGCCGGCTGCTACCGCGTGCTCGACACGCGCGCGCTGCTGCTTCCCGAGGTGAAGCGGATGTTCTCGCAGGGCAAGATCCTCGTGACGGACGCCGCCTCGCAGCTGGTTGCCGCCTCGGTGCTGCCCGAGCGGAAGCCTTCGTCGCTTCTGGAGGTGGGCGCCGGGCGCGCCACGAAGACCATCCTGCTGCAAAGCGACGCGACGCGCGCCTACGGCTCGCAGCTGGTCCTGTCGACGCTCGACAACCACGCATTCAAGACGCGGCTTCTGCTGGAGCGCGCCGAGCGCTACGGCGCGGAGGTGGCCGAGGCGCTCACGGGCGACGCGCTGGAGCTGGACGCCGTGGTGGGGGACCGCGCCTTCGACGAGGTGTTCATCGATGCGCCATGCTCGGGGCTGGGCACGCTGCGCCGCCATCCCGAGATCCGCTGGCGCATCAAGCCGGCCGACATCGCGGAGTTCGCGCGCGTGCAGCTGGGCATGCTCCAGTCCGCCGCGCCTCACGTGGCTTTGGGCGGCACGCTGGCCTACGCCACGTGCACGGTGACGCGCGAGGAGAACAACGGCGTGGTGAAGGCCTTCCTCGAAAGCGAGGCCGGCGCGGGCTTCAAACTGGCGCCCGTCAACGGCCGCTCCTGCGTGGCCACGCGCCTGTCTCCCGGCTCCTCGGACGCCCACTTCGCCGTCCGTTTCGAGCGCATCGCGTAAAGCCTCCTCGCGCGAGGTGCCGCCCGACCCTCTCAGAGGAGGTTCGGGCGGCGTATGGAGGGGAGGGTATGCGGTTTTGCGGCGCCTAGGCTCCGGCGACGGCGTTCTTGCCGGCCACGTAGCCGTAGTATAGCGCCATCGAATGGCTGACGCCCTTGAAAGCGATGGGGTACTGCACGGCGAAGCGGTTCCCCTGGACGTTGCCTGCCACGTAGAATCCAGGTATGACCCGCTTCTCTTCGTCGAACACGTGGCATTCCTCGTCGGAAACCAGACCGCCGATGCACACGAGCATGTCGCCCTGGCGACACGGCGTGGCGTAGAACGGTGCGGTCTCCACCGGGAACAGGCGCGAGGCGATCTTGCCGAAGTCCTCGTCCTTGCCGGCCTTGGCAAGCTCGTTGTAGCGCTCGATGGACGCTTTGGCGTTCTCGATGTCGAGCCCCTTTTCTTTGCACAGGGTAAGCAGCTCGTCGAGGGTATCGGCCTTCAAGAGCACGCCGGCTTCCACCGCTAGATCGATGTTCGTCTGCGATATGTAGTCGGAAGGCGATGCGGTGGCTTCGACGCGTCCGGTCGGGCTTTCCATCTGGTAGGTCGCTTTGCCGTGCTTGATCGGGAAGGAGGCCCACTGCTCGGCCCAGTTCCCGTCGAAGAACTGGAAGAGCATGCGACCGGGCTGGTTCTCGATCTGGTTCTGCATCTGCTGGCCCGGGATGTCTTCGTTCGTGAAGCGCTTGCCGTCCTTGTTCAGGTATAGAAACGGCGCGGTGCCGACCGGGGACATGTCCATGCCCGTGCCGCCGTAGGTGCCGCCCATCCAGTGGATCATCGGGGCATGGTGCTGCTGCACGGCGGCGCCCACCCAGTTGCCCAGCTTGAGGCCGTCGCCCTGGTTGACGGGCTTGCCTTCGACGTCCATGTCGGGCCACCACACTTGGATCTCGTTCTCTACCGTGGCCGGGCAGAAGAACTTGAGGAACTCGGGATTGGACGAGTACTCGCCCGTCGCGAGGATGACGCCCTTGCTCGCGGTCGCCTTGACGTACTTGCCGGTCTCGGCGTTGCGGGCGTACACCGTGCTCACGCGATCGCCGTCCTTCTCCAGCTTCTCGGCGAAATGGCCGAAGCGCGCGTCCATCAGCCCCGTCCCGACGACCATGTCCCAGTTGGCCTCGAAGATGAACTTCTGGTCGGGATAACAGGACACCGAGCTGGGATAGCAGGGGAACGCCTCCTTGGTGAAGTCGTAGCCGTCCGGCAGGGGCACGAAGTACGGGGTGATGTACTGCTCGACGCCATCGGGAATCTCCGCGATCGAGCTTTCGGCGTAGTAGATGTCGGGCACGGCTTCGAGGTACCAGTCGAAGGCCTCGCCGCTGTGCTTCGCCCACTTCGTGTAGATGGAGCGCTTCGGGAAATACGACCCCTCTTCAACCTCGTGGTCGCATGCCTCGTCGATGTCGACGATATTCTCGCGACCCCAGCGCTTCATGGTCTCGCCGCCCATGATGGCGAAGTCGCCGGAGCGGACATTAGGCTTCTCGGACTTCTCGAACGCGATGATGGACGCGCCCTCTTCGACGGCGGAGCGGGCGGCCGCCACGCCGGCGATGCCCAGCCCGACGATGATGATATCGGCCGAAACCTCTTCTTCCACGTCCTCGGCAGCGATCTCGGGCGGGTTGACGGGCCAAGGGTAGTCTCCATTGACCGTCGCGTCGTCGGCGGCGGCCGATGCACCGGCGCTCTTGCTCTCGGTCGTCTGGGGCGCGCAGGCCGTGAGCGCCCCCGCTCCAACGGCTCCGGCACCTGCCAGCAGCGCTCCCCTTAGAAAGGTCCTTCTTGATAGATCCTCCATCGTTCCTCCTTCGATGATCGAACTTCGCTTGCAGTCGTTGGTTCTTGGGATTTCGACCATGAACGAACCATAAGGCGTTCGGCTGTCCGTGTCTGTCGCTCGATCGCGTTAGCGACGTCGTTTTTGTCACTCACAATGGGTGATTCTCGCGTTTGACAGGGTATTGTCTTATAAAATGAAGGTTCGCAGACAGCGAGTGCCGTGACGATCGTCCGGCGCAAAGAGAGAAGGATGTGCGCTCGATGGCTTCAGGTGAAGTGCGGCTTTTCTTAGAACATGCAGGCGCGGTCGGGCTGGCCGTTTGCCTGGCAACCTTGCTTGACGGGGCCGCGCCTCAATCGGGGATATTCGGGATCGGGGCGGGTTCCGAGGAGTTTCTGCTATCCTCGCTGATCTCGTTTGCGTTTGTATGCCTGCTTGCGGCGGTTCGTTTCGCCCTGTCCGCCGACGACCCGAAGCGCTTGATGGCTTTTGGCGGTCTGCTTGCCTCGCTTGGTTTTGTCGCGTTCGAATTCGTGCGGGTGCCGGGGATCGAAATTCCGATGGGCGTCGGCTGCGGTGCCCTGTTTGGTTTCGGGCTGGGAACCTCGTGTGTGTACTGGGGCGCGTCGTTCGGGTCGTTGGGGCAACAGAAGGCCGTCGCCGTGCTAGCGCTCGTCTGCCTCTTCGCCGGGCTGTTTCGGGTTGCGCTCCTGCTTCTTCCCCAGCCGTGGCAGGGCGGCCTGTTCGGCGTGCTGCTCATGCTCTCTTTTCTTCAGATGAAGAGCCAGGACAAGGACCTGCCTGCGCCGACGTCCGCCGACGAAGAGAGCGCGCTCGTTCGCACGCGCGGCATGCTCGAGCGCAACTGGGTCGTCTTTGCGGCGCTCGTGCCGTGCATTCTTCTGGTTGCGTTCAGCTGGTCTGGCAACATGCGGGGCGCGGACATGGTCAACAATCCGCAAATCGAGACTTCATGGGGGCTTGTCGCGGGGATGATGCTGAGTGCGGTGCTGTTCCTGTTCCTTTCGCGGTGGAAGCAGGGGCGCTTGGTCGACGATGCTTTCGTGGTGGTGCCGGTGCTGGCCACGGCGGGAGTAATGGTCAGCTGGTTTCTTGGCGCCTGGGAGCAAGGCTTCGGGCAAGTGGCATCCAACATCCCTTTGGGATTCCTGCAGGCTTCGGTAGTGACTTTGCTGATAGCGGGATTCAGCAAGGAAGTGAGAAACGGGCTTGCCTCGGCGTTTGTTTCGGGACTGTGCTGCGCCGCCTTGGCGATCTTGTTCTTAGGCTTCTTCGTGGTCTGGCCGTTGTTAGGCGATCGGATTGCCAGCGGCGTCAGCCTGTCGTTCGAAGCGGTCTACCTGGCCGCCGTCGCCGTCCGGCTGGCCGTTCGTTCCCATGTCTCGGCGACGGCGCCGCTTCCGAGCGCGGAGAAGAACGCCGACGAGCGTTGCCTTGCCCTCGCGAGCCGCTACGGTCTTTCGAAGCGCGAGCTGGAAACGCTCGTCTACCTGGCTCAAGGCAGGAGCGCCCCTTACATCGCCGACGAGCAGTTCCTGTCGGTGAACACGGTGCGAACCCACATCAAGCGCATCTACGCCAAGATGGATGTCCATTCGAAAGAGGAGCTGCTCGACTTGTTCCATAAAAGCTGAAAATGCCGTTGCGGCGAGGATACGGGCCCGGGACATGCGCCCGGGCCCGTTTTTCTTTATGGACGAGGACGAATGGCGGGTGCAAATCTCCGGAAAAGCCTTACTATGGGAACCGAAATCTTTGAAGCGAATAGGAGACTCACATGCTTTCCGAGCGCATACTGTCGCGCCTGATCCACACCATGACCAAGCAGCATCTGGCGCTCAACCCCACGAGCGAGACCACGATGCCCCCGGCGACGCCGGGGCAGAAGTACATGCTGTACATGCACGTCCCCTTCTGCGAGCGCCTGTGCCCGTATTGCAGCTTCAACCGCTACCCGTTTCGCGAGGAGGTCGCCCGGCCCTACTTCGCGAACATGCGCAAAGAGATGCTGATGCTGAAGGACCTCGGCTACGACTTCGAGAGCATC
>NZ_DBFEGU010000407.1:0-1010 GCF_048329335.1 Eggerthella sp.
CCCGCGCCGGCCCGAGCCGCCGGCCCCGACCGGCATCGGTTTCCCGCACACATGCGGGAAACACGATGGACGGGCAAGCCCTATCAGAAAAAGGAACGCCCCCAAAGGGGCGCGGCCCCAGGTTTCCCTTTTGGCCTTTTCGGCTGAAGCCGAAACGATCATACCGGCGTCGCGGAACCCGTCAAATCGCCACGCAGACGGGCTGCGCCCGGCGCGATCGCTAATGACGGAACCCGCTTTGGCCGGTAACGCTGCGCTTGACCAACCGGTCGAAAAGAAAAAACAAGGGACCACCAGACGGGAGCAAGCACCATGGCACGCAACATCATCAAAAGCATCGAACGCGGCGGATACCGGTACGACGTCGAGGAGACGGGCGACGGCGCACGCCCGTACGACGTGCACCAGCTCCACAAGGCCCAAGGCCATTGGGTCGACGCCGGCTACGGACGCTACTGCGCATCCATGGCCGAGGCCGACGCCTACATCGGCGGGCAAACGGCGTGACATGCCGGCCAAGGAAGGCCGGAAACAAACTCAGGACAAACCACAAGGAGTCCCAATGGACCTCATCAGCCAATACCTCGCAAGCCCGGAATTCGCCGAAGCCATCGGCAACGTCGTCGTCATAGCGATCATGGCCACGGCCGCCGGCATCGACTGGAAGATATACGGCCGCAAGACCAGACGGCGCACCCCGCCGAGCATCGACACCCCGCAACGCCGCCGCAGGGCGGCACAACGCAGGACCATCCCCGCCGGCCACATCGACGAATAACAGCAGCGTCCTCCCGCCCATGCGGGAGGACAGGCAAACCCCTGCAAGGAAAGGACCAGCATCATGGACACCATCAAGACGCTCGTCATCGAACCTTTGCGCCGTCCGGAACTGCGCGACATCGACCCCAGCATCACGGCCATCGGGAAGACGATCGGCGGATACGCCGAACCATTGCCCCTCGACCGGCGGACCACGCTCTGGTGCGACGAAGAGGGAGCGATCAAGAACC
>NZ_DBFEGU010000408.1:0-2154 GCF_048329335.1 Eggerthella sp.
CGTCGCGCAGCGTCTCCTCTACGACGCGCTGGAGGTTCGCGGCGAAGCGCTCGCGATCGTCGTCTTCGAAGGCGGCGGGACCCTTCGTCCGGCCGCCCTGGCGGCGCACTTTCTTCTCCTCGTGGCGGATGTGCATGTCGAGGTCGATGGTGGCCAGCGTGTACACGCGCCCGCGCACGCCGATGGCCCGGGCGTGCCGTCCCAGCGCCATGGCGGCCAGCCCGATGTCCTGCGTCACCACGATGTCTCCGGGTTCCAGCTCCTGCACGATGGCGAAGTCGGCCGCGTCGGCGCCGATGCCCACGGGCAGCGTGTCCACCCAGAACCCGTCGCGGGGCTCGCGCGGATCTCCGCGCCTGATGTGCCGAGCAAGGTTCTGCGTCGCGTTGCCCGCAACGACCGCGGGCAACGCGTTCTTGCGCGCAACGGCCAGGGTTTCGGACGTGACCGGGCAGGCGTCGGCGTCGATGTAGATCGTCGGTCTCATGGGCTCGCTTTCTTTTGGAGGATTCCAGTATACGGTACGGCAGCCTGAACGAGGCGCGATCGTGCGCATCAATGCGTCGGAACGGTGTCCGAAATGTGCGCAGACGGTGATCGGCGGGCCCCGTAGACATTTTATTGAGAAATGCGTCCTAGATTCTTTCCGTTTGATAGTGGAAGCTGCGGGAGGATCAGCATGAGGAGCGAGAACGAGTTTTTACGCGCAGTCGAGCAGCAGGTGCGCGAACATCCGCAAGCGCCTGCCCACAAGGCGCCGAACGGCCTGACGACCACGTACGCCGAGCTATGGGAGGCCTCCGATCGCATTGCCGCCGCCTTGGCGGCCCGCACGGAGAAGCGACAGCCGGCGGTGGTGCTCGGCCACAAATCCGCATGTATGGTCGCAGGGTTTCTCGGCTGCCTTAAAAGCGGGCATGCGTTCGTCCCCGTAGACACGGAGATGCCCCTTACGCGTCTCGCGGACATCCTGTCCCAGCTCGGGGAGACGCTCGTGGTGGTTACCGAGGACATGCCCGATGCCCTGGCGTGCGCGCTGCCCGAGTCCGACGTGCTCGATGCGCGCGCGGCCGTCGCCGCAGCGGGCAGCCCCTTCGTCGTCCCCGATCGCGCGAGCTGGGTGACGGGCGACGAGATGCAGTACCTCATCTTCACGTCCGGCTCCACGGGTCGCCCGAAGGGTATCGAGGTCGGCGCGGACAACGTTGCGCGCTTCATGGACTGGGTTTGCACGTTTCCCGTGATCCGCGAGGGCGGGCGCGTATTCCTGGACCAACCGCCGTACTCGTTCGACCTGTCCGAGTACGAGGTGGTGGGCGCGCTCGCCACCGGCGGCTGCCTGCACGCCGTCGAACGCGAGGAGACCGAAGATCTGCGCGCGCTATTCGCCGACCTACGCGATTCGGGCGTGGAAGTGTGGACGTCCACGCCGTCGTTCGCCGACCTGTGCCTGGCCGACCGCAGCTTCGACGAAGCCCTGCTGCCCGACGTGCGCCTGTTCCTGTTCTGCGGCGAGGCCCTGCGCCGCTCCACGGCTGCGGCTCTGCGCGAGCGGTTCCCTCGTGCCCGCATCGCGAACACGTACGGTCCCACCGAGTCGACCGTGGCGGTCACCTACGTCGAGATCGGCGATTCGGAGCTGGTTGACGAGCGCCCGCTCCCCGTCGGCCGTCCGCGCCCCGGCACCGAGCTGCGCATCGTCGACCCCGAGACGGGCGTCCCGTGCGAGGCCGGGCGGACCGGCGAGATCGTCATCGTGGGCGACACGGTGGCCAAAGGCTACTTCCGCAACCCCGAGAAGACGGCGGCGGCCTTCTTCGACGCGACGCTTGTCGACGGCACGCCCGTGCGTGCCTACCGCACGGGCGACGCGGGCCACCTCGACGAAAGCGGCATGCTGTACTGCGACGGTCGTTTCGACTCGCTCGTGAAGGTGAACGGCTTCCGTATCGAGCTTGCGGACGTGGAGGAGAACCTCGGCGCGCTGCCGCTCGTGAAGCAGGCGGCGGTCGTGCCCGTGCGTCGCCGCGAGCGCGTGGCGTACCTGAAGGCGTGCGTGGTGCTGCGCGAGCGTCCTGCAGGCAGCGACTTCGAGATAGCTCGTCTCATCAAGGCTCGGCTGGCCGAGCGCGTGCCCGGCTACATGGTGCCGCG
>NZ_DBFEGU010000409.1:0-1117 GCF_048329335.1 Eggerthella sp.
GGATGGGATTTCGTATACGACCCCTAAGCGCAGGCGAGCGGCGGCGCGCTGCGAGCTCGAGTTCAGCCGACGACGACCCTCCGAGCCGTTCGCGCGCGCCGAGGTCGTCGAGCGCGATCAGCGGCGGGGCGCTTCTCGCCCAACGCGCCGCGCGGCCGCCGCGAGGCGCCGGGCGCGGCACCCGGCGCCTCGCCCTTCGCCGATGTCCGACCTGCGCCCTAAGTGGGGCAGCTGCGAGATAACGATGCCGGCCAGGATGGCAACGACGCCGGCGACCTGGAGCGCTTCAACCGGCTCGCCCAGCACGAGCGTCGACAGGGCGATGCCGCAGGGAAGCTCGGAGGATGCCATGATGGCAGCCAGCCCCGGTGTCAGGTGCGGCGTGGCGATGCCGAACAGCGCTACCGGCACGAACAGCGCGCATAGTCCCAGAACGAGGCCGAACTTCCAGATGCCGTCCTGCAGAACGCCGCTTGCGAAGTAGTCGGGGCACAGCGAAGCCCAGCGCGCACGCGCCTAGGCACACGACGAGCCCGCGCTGAACGGACGGCATGCCGCGCCCGACGCGGCTCGAGAAGAACATGAAGAAGGTGCAGCTGACGGCCGAGAGCAGCCCGCATGCGATGCCGACGGGGTCAAGAGCGCCCACCGATTCGGAGAACATGCCGCTGGCCATGAGCGTTCCGCCCAGGATAACAGCCGCCGCTGCCGCCTCGGCCGCACGCGGGCGTCTGCGCATGACCACCAGCTGGACGACGATGCCCATCCAGGTGAACTGGAAAAGCAGCGTGATGGCTACCGAAACAGGCAGCAGGGTGAGCGCGTAGTTGTACAGCACGGTGCCGATGCACGTGTTCAGTCCCAGAGCCAAAAGAGCTATCGTCTGTTTGAGGGAAAGCGGGACCAGACGCTTGCCGCGCGCTCGCTGCACGAGCAGCGCGACTGCGAACAAAAGCGCTGCGAACAATGCCTGGCTCGCTACCACCTGGGTCCAGGTGAAGCCTGCGGCGTACGTTATCTTCACCGTGGTCGCTTGGGCGCCGTAGCTGGCTCCGGCCAAGAATACGATACCGGAGTATCTCAAGGTGTTCTTTTCCATGAGGCCATTCTAACGTAC
>NZ_DBFEGU010000410.1:0-2882 GCF_048329335.1 Eggerthella sp.
GTAGGCCTCGGCCATCTCCTCCATGTCGACGATATCCCGATCGAGATATACCGGCGAGATCTCGCCGGTATAGGCCCGCTCCAAGTCCTCGACGATCGCGTTCTCCGCGAGGAAGTTGTCGCTCGCCAGGCGCCAGTCGCCGTCGGCCTGCTGGAAGAGGACCGGGTCGGCCCCCTCATCGGTGTAGTAGACGAGCGTCGACGCCTTCTGCCCGCCGTCGGCATCGATATCGTACGAGAACGTCTTCGCTTTAAGGTCGGAGATGCGGAAGGCGACCTCGCCGGCGCCCCAGTCCACGGCGAGGTCGCCGTGGACGGCGTATGCGTCCGCCTGCGTGTCGCCGTACAGTCCCCCCATGATGAAGTAATCGTACCCGTCCACCACGCGGTAGACGCCCAGCGTGCGGCAGTCGGGGTCGTTGCCCTGGGCACGGACGGAGTCCAGGGAGTCCTTCAGGCGGACGGCCGCCGGGTAGGTCGAGCACAGGTAGACCAGGCCGGGGTCCGGGACGTCATCGTGGATGCCCCGGTCGAATACGCAATAGCCGCCTCGCCTCGCGCCATCCAGGGCGGATTCCAGGGCGGCGAGCGCGGGGGCGGATTCCTCGCGCTCGAGCTCGCGGGCCATCGCCGAGACAAGTTCGCCGCCATAGGTTCCCAACGGCGCCTTGCCGCCGAGGGCCTTGCATGAGTCGACGAAGCGCGCGCAGTCCCCGATGTCAGGGAGAATCACCGTCAGCTGGCTTTCCCCATGCCCGAAGCCGATCTCGCGGCCGGGGCCGTCAAGGATCCCGACTGCGACGGCGGGAGGATACGCCCCGTCTACCATCTTCGCCGTGATGATCTCACGTTCGAGTGCGTCGCCCAGCATGCCCTCGATCATCTGCCTGTCCATCTTGAAACTCCATTCCATTGCCCAGGCGCATCTGGCCCATGCGTGTCCTTCTGCAAAATGCTAGCGCCGATCACCGATGGGGCCGGCGGTGCGGGTCGGGGCTTTCCGAACGGGAAGCGCCGTCGGGCCGCAGGGCGCGCAGGCGCCGCGCGATGTCGCGGATCTCGAAGCACGCGTCGAAGCGGTGCGGCATCCCCTCGCCCGCCCAGAGCATCCCGGCGCGCCCGGTCGCGATCCGGTCGACGCGGGTGAAGTCCAGCCCCAGCATATCGCAAATGCCCCTCACCTCGTCATGGACCGGCGAGCAGGCGCACCGCATGGCGCCCTCGCCCGAGACCTCGCCGTCGAGCTCGAGCCCGTACAGCTCGTCGCCGTAGAGCGCGGCGATGTGCTCCTCGGCCTCGCGTGCGGCCATGTCCTCGATCCTCTCCATGGGGAACCCCAATCCCTCAAGGAGGGCGCGCGGATACGCGCCCTCATGCCTGTGTATCTATGCAGGTATGCACATGCGCAAACGCGCAGATGCGCGGGTACGTGTGTGCATACCTATGCGAACGTCAACGGGGAAGCCCGCGGACGAGCGATGCGAAGTCCGCATCGACGCGCGCCCGGTCCAGCTCCCAGAGGTCGGCGATGAAGTCGAGCAGGACCCTCACCGTCCCGGTGCGCTCGGCCCTCGGGAGGCGCGGCACCAGCAGGACGACGGAGTAGAGGGCCTGCTCGTAGCTGCGCCCCTCCTGGGGGGCACGGCGGCTCATCGCCCTGCCCCCTCGGCATCGCAGGGCGCCATGCGGCGGTCAGGGCCGTCCATCTTGACGCGCTCGGTCATCTCGGCCAGGCGCGAGACGATCGCCAGGGCGTCCTCCTTGCGGCCGTACTCCGACAGCACCGCGGCGAGGCCGGCCTGGGTGTACTGGCTGGTGACGATCGTGGCGCGCTCGGCCTCGTAACGGCCGTTGACGATCTGGAACAGCTTCGCGAGCACCCACTGGGTCGAGGAGTCCTTGCCCAGGTCGTCGATGATCAGGACCGGGACGTTCACGTACCTGCGGATGACGTCGGCCTCGCTGTCGCCGCCCTTGTCGAAGGTCGAGCGGAGCTCGGTCATGAGGTCCGCCGAGACGATGAACCTGGCGCCGTGCTTGGGCCTGCCCTTCGGGACGGGCCGGTACGCCCAGTTGCCGAAGCGGGGATCGAGGCGCGAACCGGCGTAGTCGTAGGCGATACGGCACGCCATCTCGGTCTTGCCGACCCCGCGCGGACCGTAGATGTACAGCCCGCCGCCGTGCGCGAGGCGCGCGTCGTAGGCATGCTCCGGGGCGGCCACTCCCTCGGCGATGCGGCGGGCGAAGCGCGGCGGGATGCCGGTCTTGCGCACGACCGCCTCATGGAACGCGGGGTCGGTCGCGGCGAGGGCGGCCACGTCCGCGATCTCGAGCGGAGGCAGGGCGCCGCCGACGGGAAGCGGCGCGGCTGTTGCAGCCGGGGCCTCGGGCACGGGCGCCGCTGGCACCGGAGTCCGAACGGGCGCCGCGGCGGGGGCCAGGTGCTCCGGCTCGAGGTAATGCGGCCCCATCTCGTGCCACGCGTCCGCCTCCGCCCTCCAATCGAGCACCGGCGTGCCGTCCGCGCGCCGCCAGGCGCGGGCATCGTGGTATGCGTAGAAGAAGTTGCCGTAGAAGGCGTTGGCGGAGCCGCGGTCGTCGTAGCCCTTCCCGCGGACGTAGGCCTCGACTTCCTCGAGCGCGGGCCTTTTCGGCCTCGCCTGCGCTTGCGTGTCGTTCATCTCGGTTCTCCCTCCGTCTGAGCTAATCGTCGCTGAAGTCGCTGAAGTCGCTGTCGGCGGCCACGCGCTCGGCGACGCTCATGGCCCTCTTCGCGCCAGACGGGCCGGACTTACGGGCGGAGCGCGGCGCGGGCTTGCGGCGCCAGGTGTTCACGACGTTCTTCCATCGGACGATCGGCACGCCGCCCGCGCGGACCCAGCC
>NZ_DBFEGU010000411.1:0-3138 GCF_048329335.1 Eggerthella sp.
TCTCCCGCATCGACGGCGCGCTGCTGGCGCTCGAGGCCGTCGTGCTGACGGCCTTCATGGTTGCGGCGGCCGGTGACGTGCTGTCGAGCGCGGCCGCGCAGCGCCTGCTGACGGGCGATATGGCGCCCGCGTTCTGGGGCGCGCTCGCGGCGGTGGGCATCGCGGCCCCCTTCGCGCTGGAGGCGGCGCTGCGGCGTCCCGACGCGCGCGCCTGCGCCTGCATCGGCGTGCTGGTGCTGATAGGCGGCTTCTTCCTGCGGTACTGCCTGTGCACGGCTCCCTTCATGGACATCGCGTCGTACCTGTGAGACGAAGGGGCGGGGTCGGTGTCCCGCTTCGATCGCAGAATGAGGCAACAACCTCGTCCCCTCGTCTCGCTCCCTCGTCTCGTCGTCTCGCCCTGTCGTCGTTTCGTGCTTGCGAATGCGCGATTCTCGCCGGCGATGCCGACGAAGCGCGCTAGAATATACACGGTTGTATTTGGCTAGAGATGTAGGAAAATCCGCGCCAGCCGACGACGGCGCGAGGAAGCTCGGGGCATGGAGAATTTCAGCATAGACGAACGCAGCGGCGTGCCCATCTGGGTGCAGCTTCGCAACCGCCTCGTCTACCTTATCCAGACCGGGCGCTACCAGCCCGGCGACCAGCTTCCCACCGTGCACGAGATGGCCGTCAACCTCAACATCAACTACAACACCGTGAACAAGGTGTACCGCAGCATGGAGACGTCGGGTCTCATCATGTCGAAGCGCGGGCGCGGAACCTTCGTCGCCGAGAATCCCGCGTTCGACGACGAGGACTCCCTGGAGTCAACCATCGATGCGATGATGGGCGATTTCATCCGCCAGTGCGAGGAGCTGGGCATGACGCGCGAAGAGATAGCGGGTCGCCTTCAGGACAAGATCTCCCGGATGGGATAGGAGCGAGCTATGGTCAAGTTCGGCAAACGCGGCAACGAGCGTGCGAACGACGTGCTGTCAGGCGGGGAGGAGAGCGTCTCCGGCAGGCGCAAGGCATCGCGCCGCGGTGCGGTGGTGCTGGCCGTGACGCTGTTCCTCGTTGCGTTCGCCCTCGTCCTGGCTGCGACGTTCCCCTTCCGCTCGGCGTTCACCGTGGCGCTCGCCGTGGTCGCCGGCCTGGCGCTGGCAGGCAGCGTGCACATCGCCTACGAATGGGAGCGTGCCGTGGTGCTGCGCTTCGGCCGGTTCCACCGCCTCGCCGGGCCGGGTCTGTACGTCACCGTCCCCGTGGTGGATTCGGTGACCATCGTCATCGACCAGCGCATCTCGTCCATCTCGTGTTCGGCCGAGCAGGTGCTCACGGCCGATCTCGTGCCGGTGGATCTCGACGCCGTCGTGTTCTGGATGGTGTGGGATCCGAAGAAGGCGTGCCTGGCCGTGGAAGACTACGAGCACTCGGCGTCGCTCGTGGCGCAGACGGCGCTGCGCGACGCCATCGGCCAGGTGGAGATCGCCGAACTGTCCATGCAGCGCGCGCATATCGATCGCCAGCTGAAGAAAAACATCGAGGAGAAAACCGAGCAGTGGGGCGTCACGATCATCGACGTGGAGATCCGCGACATCCGCATGCCCCAGGAGCTGCAGAACGCCATGAGCGCCGAAGCCCAGGCACAGCAGGAGCGCAACGCCCGCGTCGTGCTGGCCGAGGTTGAGAAGGACATCTCCGACATGTTCATCGAGGCCGCGCACGCCTATCGCGAGGACGACCTGGCGCTGCAGCTGCGCATGATGAGCCTCGTGAACGAGAGCGTGAAGGAGGGCGGCAACATGGTGGTGGTGCCGAGCCCCTACGCCCAGGGCTTCACAGGCGACATAGCCTCCGCCCTCAAGGGGAAGAAGTAGCCCCTCCTGCGGCAAGCAAGGGCGCCATCCTCTCGGCAGTGCCCGTAAACGTACAAATGTTTCACGTGAAACAATCGTTCGCGCAAACAAATGTTTCACGTGAAACATCAGGGCCGTCGGATGCGGGTCGCCGGCTTGCTGACAGCCCGCCTCTGCCCGCCGCAGGCGCCGCTGCTCTCCTGATCCGTATCTCGCCGATAGCCCGATCGGGCGTCTCCGCTTGTCCGACACCGTCGGCCGCTCGTTCGCGAACGGTTGGTTGCGGGATCGGAAAGGCCAGCTACGCGACGGCGGATTCTGCTATGGTGCGATAGGGGAGCGGACGCTTCCAATGACGGCGCGGCTGCGCTCGGTAAAACATTTTCCAAAAGGTAATATATGATAACTGACATGGGCATACGATGTCGACAAGGCGTTGCTCCCGCAAGGCGAAGGTCGCAAGGGCATCCCGCTCTCGCGACCTTCGCCGCGTTTTCCGCACCGTTCGCAGACGTCTAAATTATTCTTGAAATGAACATATTCAATTTCCTATTTAACTATATTACTATGAAAACAGTTAATTAGAGGTCGAGGAAACGGTCATGAGTCACTGAGAAAGGGGATGCAATGACCACAGACGAGATGAGCGTGACGCGTCGGGGTTTCGTCAAGGGAACCGCCGTCGCGGGCGCCGGCCTGGCGATGTTGGGCGCGGCGGGGGCGATGACCTCCGCTGACGGATGGCTGGTTCCGGCGCATGCCGAGACCGCCGAGGAGTACACGGCGTTCACCTACCACCAGTCCCACTGCGGCGGCATGTGCCCGCTGGCGTGCACGGTGCGCGACGGGCGCATGGTGTCGGTTCAGCCGAACCACTGCTGCGACGACCGGTACGAAACCATCTGCGTGAAGGGCATTTCCGAGGTCCAGCACATCTACGGCGACCATCGCGTGCAGACCCCGCTTCGACGCACCGGAGAGCGCGGCGCGGGCGAGTTCGAGCCTATCTCGTGGGACGAAGCGCTCGACGAGGTGTGCGACAAGCTCAAGGAGCTCCAGGGCAAGTACGGAAACGACTGCGTGGTCATCTCGACGGGCGCCGAAGCGAACTTCCCGTGGCTGGCCGCCGTGCTGGGCGCGCAGGTGGATGCCAGCTCCGGCATCGACGTGGGCATCGGCAACGGTTTGGATCCTGCCATCGGTTTCGGCGGCGGCTACGCGATGGCCACCTGCGAGGCTCGCGACTGGGTGAATTCCAAGCTCGTACTCAACGTGGGCAGCAACTTCCTGGAGTCCA
>NZ_DBFEGU010000412.1:0-3496 GCF_048329335.1 Eggerthella sp.
GCTACTGAACTGCCTGGCCACCATCGACAAGCCGTCGAGCGGCACCATCGTCGTCGGCGGGCGCGACGTGACCGCGCTCGCTGGCAAGGAGCTGGCGAAGTTCCGGCGCGAGGACCTGGGCTTCATCTTCCAGGACTCGAACCTGCTGGACACGCTCACGGCGTACGAGAACATCGCGCTGGCGCTGACCATCCAGAAGGCGCCCGTGCGCGAGATCGACCCGCGCGTGCGTGAGGCGGCGCGCACGCTGGGCATCGAGGATGTGCTGCAGAAGTACCCCTACCAGATGTCCGGCGGCCAGAAGCAGCGCGTGGCCGCGGCGCGCGCCACGGTGACCCGCCCGCATCTTGTGCTGGCCGACGAGCCCACCGGCGCGCTCGATTCGAAATCGGCGCGCCAGCTGCTCGAATCGCTTGCGCACCTCAACGAGCGGGGATCCACCATCCTCATGGTCACGCACGACTCGTTCTCGGCCAGCTACTGCAACCGCATCGTGTTCATCAAGGATGGCGGCCTGTACGGCGAGCTGCGCCGTAACGGCACGGAGCGTTCGGCGTTCTACCGCCGCATCGTGGACGTGGTCTCCAGCATGGGCGGCGCGGGCGAGGACGATGCCGCGGACGAGGTGACGCGCCATGCTTGCTAGGCTCGCGCTCGGCAACGTGCGCAAGTCGCTGGCGGACTTCGGCATCTACTTCCTCACGGTCATGCTGGGCGTGGCGGTGTTCTACGCGTTCAACTCCATGACGGCCCAGCAGGGCGTGCTCGCGTTCTCCGAGACGCAAAGCAAGATGTTCGATCTGCTGGGCATGGTCATCGGCGGCGTGTCGGTGTTCATTGCGTTCGTGCTCGTGTTCCTCGTGGTGTACGCGAACAGTTTCCTCATCAAGCGGCGCAAGCGCGAGTTCGGGGTGTACCTCGCCTTGGGCATGAGCACGGGCGACGTGGTGAAGATCGTGGCGCTGGAATCGCTGATCGCGGGCGCGGCCTCGCTTGCGGCGGGGCTCGTCGTGGGCATCGGGCTGTCGCAGCTTCTCTTGCAGCTGACGAGCGCGCTGTTCCAGGCCGACGTGGCCGAGGCGGGCGGCTTCGCGTTCGTGTTCTCGGCCGACGCGTTGGCGAAGACCGCCATCGTGTTCGCGGCCATCTTCCTGACGGCCGCGCTGTTGAACGCGCGCACGGTGGCGCGGGCGAAGCTTATCGACCTTCTGCACGCGCAGCGTAAGAACGAGGAGATGCGGCTGACCAGCTTGCCGCTGTCGCTCGCGCTGTTCGCGGCGTCGCTCGTGCTGATAGGCGTGTCGTACAAGCTGCTCATCGACAACGGGCTGATGGAGCCCTCGCCCGAATTCGCGGCGGCCACGTTGCTCGTGTGCGCAGGCACGGTGCTGTTCTTCTACGCGCTGTCGGGCTTCCTGTTGAAGCTGGTACAGCTGATCAAGCCGCTGTACCTGCGCGGGCTTAACATGTTCGCGCTGCGGCAGCTGAACGCGAAGGTGAACACCGCGTTCGCGTCGCTGTCGGTGGTGTGCCTCGTGCTGTTCCTGGCCATCACCAGCGTGTGCGGCGGCATCGGCATCCGCAACGCCATCGACGGCTCGCTGGACAAGAGCACCGGCTACAGCGCCAGCGTGTCCACGTCGTTCGGCTCGTACAACGCCGAGGCGGGCTATCAGCCTGCCGAACTGGGTGAATTCGGGGCCTTCGCCGAGCGGCAGGGCTACGATATGGCCGCGGGGCTGCGCGCGAGCGTGGCGGCCGTGGGCGCGGGCGACTTCGATGCGGCGGCGTCCCGCACGGCGCAGATCGACTTTTTGGTCGATCCGGCCGACGGCCTCGTGATGGACGACGTGGAGCGCGCGAGCGGCCTCAAGCTGTCCGACTACGCGGGCGCGTCCGTCAACAGCGGTTACGGCGCGTACCCCGTGTACCTGGCGAAGCTGTCGCAGGTGAACGCCGCGCTCGAGCTGGCGGGTCGACCGGCGCTCGAGCTGGGCGCGGGGGAGTGCGCGGTTTTCAGCGACTCCGACATCACGAGCGGGTTCTACCGCGACGCGGTGGATCGCGGCACCGTGCTGTCCGTGGGCGGGCGCGACCTGCGCGTGGCCGAATTCCGGGGCGAGAGCCTGCAGACCACGCCGTTTCCGATGAACACGGGCACGCTCGTGGTGCCCGACGAGGCGGTGCCGGCAGGATCGGCGATCCTCCAGTCCGTCCTCGACGTGCAGTGCGCAAGCGACGAGGACGAGGCCGCGTTCGGCGAGATGATGGACGCCGTGGCGGACACCGACAACCCCGACACCTGGCCGATCACGCTGTCCATGACGCGCGCCGAGGTGATCGACCAGAGCATCAGCCTGTCCACCATTGTGGCGTACCTGGCCATCTACCTGGGCTTCGTGCTGGTCATCGCCTGTGCGGCCATACTCGCCATCCAGCAGCTGTCCGACGCTTCCGATAACGCGCAGCGCTACGGGCTGCTGCGAAAGCTGGGGGCTCCCGAGGGCATGATCAGCAGCGCGCTGTTCGTTCAGGTGCTCGTGTACTTCCTGTTCCCGCTGCTGCTGGCCGTCGCGCACGCCGCGTGCGCGCTCGTGGTGGTCACCGACGTCGTGGCCGTGTTCGGGCACCTCGACATCACGTCGATGGCGTTGGCCTGCGCCGGCGCGTTCCTGGCGGTGTACGGCGCCTACTTCGCGGTGACGTACGTCGGCGCCCGGAAGCTCGTGCGCGAATAGGGGGGGGGAGCGAAGGAGCCCCCGCAGGCCGAGTCTGCGGGGGCTCCGCGATGAAGCGGCGGGGCAGCTAGATCTGCCCGCCGAGGGAGAAGGCCTGGGAGAACGGGCTGCCGTCGTCGGTCGGCACGAGCACCAGGTTTCCGCTCTCCAGGACGTACGTGGGCAGGACGCGCACCACGGTCAGCTGCACTGTGCCGCCCGGCGCGATGACGACGTGCTGGGGGTCGTCGGAGGGCACGGTGTCGCCCGTTGCCTCGAAGTCCAGATCGTAACCCGTCCGCACCATGTCGAGCGTTCCGTCATCGTTGCGCAGGGCGAAATCGTAGAGCACGGGCGTCCAAACGGGGACGGCCGTATCTTCAAGGTTGCGCAGCGTCACCGTCGTGGACGCGTAACGGTAGTCGTCGCTCGTAAGCGTGCCGTCGTCGTTGTAGCCGTAGCCCCACACCTCGCGCGAGCATTTGTCCATGTAGCGCGCGTTGCCCAGCCATCCGTCCACGACAAAGAGGCAGTCGTCGAGCGCCTTTCCGCCCGGAAGAGTGTCGGAGAGCGAGATGGAAGGGGAGCTCATGGCCAAGCGCGCGGTCGGCTGTTGCGAGCTTTCGGAGTCTGGGTGAGAGGAGCCGGTGCTTTCGTATCCGAAGTCGAACGCGACTTCGCCGTCGGACGGTGTGAGCGCGTTTTCGGGCAGGGTCGCGTCGACGCGCGCGCCGTTCTCCTCGACGGTTGCCCGCCAGGTATCGTCCTGGCGCTCGATG
>NZ_DBFEGU010000413.1:0-7546 GCF_048329335.1 Eggerthella sp.
CACGCGAGCGAAGTTGTTGTCGATCCAGATCTCAAGGAAGTACACGAGCACCACTACCACGAGCGCCAGCACGATGGACAGCGGGTTGCCCCAAAGGAAGAACAGCGCGGTCCAGCCGAGGAACAGCACGTTCTCGCACCAGTGCATGATCTCCACCTTCGCCAGCGTCTTGCCGCTCATCTCGGTGGTGATGCCCTTGACGATCTCCTGATGCGCATGATGCGAGTACGACAGGTCGAACGGCGACTTGCGCAGCTTGATGGTGAGCACGAACAAAAAGCCCAGGAATACGAGCCAGATATTGGTCACTACGGGCGCGTCGAGGAAGAACACGCCTGCGGAGTTGAAGGTTCCGGCCGCCATGTAGAACGCCACGGCCATGAACAGCACCATGGGCTCGTACGCCATGACCTGCAGCGTCTCGCGGTTCGCGCCGATCTCGGCGTACGGCGAGCGCGTGGAGTACGCGGCCACGATGAAGAACAGGCCCGACAGCGTGATCACGAACACGCTCATCAGCAGGTTGCCGCCGGAGAAGAAGATGCCGCCGGCGATGAGGGTGAACACGAGGGCGCACGTGATGTAGGTGCCCTCGGTGGAGTTCACCGACACGTTGTCCTTCTCGATGAGCTTGCGGACATCGTAGTACGGCTGCAACAGCGGGGGTCCCACGCGACCCTGCATACGAGCCGAGATCTTGCGGTCGAGACCGGCGAGCAGGCATCCCAGAACCGGCGCGACGATGGCGAAGACGAGGGTGCCGATAAGAGCGAAGAGCATTGTCATGTCAGATCACACCCTTTCCTAGAACAATCCCGGAACGCCCACGGCCGCCGCCGCGAATGCGATCACGATGATGACGGTGCAGCACGCGGTGCCGAACGGCGACAAGCGCTTCTCGCCGAAGATGCCCTCGAGGTACCAGTTGCGCGCCGATGCGGTGGATTCGCCCGACAGCGAGTTGGAGAACGTGCGCTCGGCGTTGTCGCGGCTCACGCCTGCCAGGTAGATGTCGACCTTCTTGGCCTTCGAGCGGCCGAGTCCGGCGAACAGAACCACGGCGATGAACGCCGACAGGATGGAGGCGATCCACAGGTTGGACGACGAGATGTCCTGGCCCACGGTGCCGAACACGCTGTAGATGTACGGTTCCACCACAGCCCACGAGATGATGGGCAGTCCAATGCAGCACAGGATGACGAGCACGGCCATGACCATGATGGCCACCCACTCGCTGGAATGCACCTTGGCCTCGACGTTCTCGGGACGAGCGGCGATGCCGGAAAGCTTGCCCAGCCACTTCGCCCAGAACATGAACGTGGCCGCGGAGCCGAACGCCAGAAGCACGATGAGCGCCACCTGACCGGTATCCGCGAAGGAGACGAGCGTGGCCCACTTGGCCAGCAGCATGCCGAACGGGGCGATGAACATGCACAGGATACCCAGCATCATGAAGCGGGCTAGACGCGGCATGCGCTCGAACAACAGGTCCATGTCCTCGATGTCGCGGCTGCCGATATGGTGCTCGGCGGTGCCGACGCACAGGAACAGCAGCGACTTCGCGATAGCGTGGAACAGCACGAGGAAGGCCGCGGCCCAGACCGCCTCGGGCGTGCCAACGCCCGCACAGGCCACGATCAAGCCGAGGTTCGCGATGGTGGAGTACGCCAGCACGCGCTTGGCGTTCGACTGCGAGATGGCCATGAACGAGCAGAACAAGAACGTGAGGCCGCCAACGAGGATGACCATGACGGACGGAACGGGACACGCCATCATGATGGGCGCCAGCTTGATGAGCAAGAAGACGCCCGCCTTCACCATGGTCGAAGAGTGCAGCAGCGCGGACGTGGGAGTGGGCGCCACCATGGCGCCGAGGAGCCACGTGTGGAACGGCATCTGCGCAGCCTTGGTGAGGCCGGCGAACGCGAGCGCCGTGACCGGCAGCACGACCATGCCGGGGTTGGCGATGCCGATCTGCAGGAACTCGAGGAACGACAGCGTGTTGAACTGGATGGCCATGACGTACAAGGCCGCCAGGAAGGCGATGCCGCCCAGCAGGTTCATGATAATCTGGCGGAAGGCGTTCTTGATGGCCTCCTCGGTACGGGTGAAGCCGATGAGGAGGAAGGAGCACACCGTGGTGATCTCCCAGCCGGTGAACAGCCACAGCATGTTGTTCGAGAACACGATGAGGAACATGGCCGCCAGAAAGACGAACATGAGGGCGAAGAACGTCGGCCGGCGGTCCTTCGCGCCTTCCGGCTCGTGCGCCTGGAAGTCTTCCATGTAACCGAGAGCGTACACGCAGATGCCGGAGCCGATGACGCCGATGATGAACGCCATGAGCAGCGACAGCGAGTCGAGGTACAGCCCTTCGGTCACGAGGACGTCGTGGGCGAAACCGAACTCGAACACAAGCGAGCCGACCACCTGGACGGCTGCGAGCACGCAAGCCCACAGGTTCTTGTACTTGATGCCGAAGTACAAGATGGCGGCAGCGATGAGCACGCTGACGGCCATGCAGACGTAGTCGACCACCGGGGAGTAGAAATCATACGTTATCCACGGAGCTCCCAGATAGGACACGACGAGCCACACCGACGCTAACCCGATGACGAGCGCGGAGGCTCCCACAATCACGTTTCTCGCTCGGTTGTTGCGCACGACAAGCAGAACGCCGGCAACAACCAGCGGGAAAAGGATTAAAAACCCGAGCATAGCCACGTAGCTTCCCCCTTTACCTTTACCGATTGCACTTGAACAATAAAAGCGAGCGATATCGCCCGCCAGGCCACTCTACCAGAGAAAAGTAAACGGTCGGATGACATGGCCCCTCCGGAGGCGATTGCTCGGTAAAAGGGAGCCAACGGCGAACACGGATTCAATCAGCGGCGAGACGTTGAAGGCAAACGGTTTCGCATTGACGAGCCGCTTCTTCTCCGTTACCCGACCGTTATTTCATTGTGCACGCACACAAAACACGAGGGAACGGCTCGAGCCGCTAGGCTCGATGGAGGCCATTCGAGCCCTCCCCCGCTTCCGCAGCGCGCAGGCGCCGCCATTCGAAGGCGAGAAAACCGCTTACGATGAGCGTGGATGTTATATCGGATATCGAGGGCGCCAGCCACACGCTCTCAAGCGCCGTGATGGGCAGCACCTGCGGCAGAACGAGCGGGCAGAACACGAGCAGCGGAATAAGGAACAGGATCTGGCGCGTGAGCGTGAGCACGGTCGCTTTCGCCGCCTGGCCTGTGGCGTCGAAGTAGTTCGAGCCGATGGTCTGAATAGGCAGGATGGGAATGAACATGAGGTACAGCACAAGCGCCCAAGCCGTTTCCTTCATATATATCTCGGGCAAGCCGAACAAGTGCGCGTACAGGTCGGGTGCGAGGACGACCGTTGCCCACAAAGGCGTCGTGATGGCGATGCCCAGCACTATGGCCTGCACGAGCACGAGCTTCATGCGGCCGTAAGCGCGAGCGCCGTAGTTGTAGCCCACGATAGGTTGCGCCCCCATGGCGATGCCCATGGCCGGCATGAACGTGAACAGGCCTACGGCCGACAGCACGCGCATCACCGCAAGCGCTCCGTCCACGCCGAGCGCATCGGCGGCACCGTACAGCACCAACAGGTTGTTCTCTATCATAGACGACACGGCGAAGCCCAGTTGCGTGACGCACGGAGCGATTCCGAGGGCGCAGACGCGCAGCGCGATGCGCGGGTCGAGCGACAGCGACGGACGGCGCAAAGGCATGGGTGAGCCCTTCTTGAGGAAGAACTGCATCACGAACAGAGCCGACAGCGCCCATGAGCACACGGTGGCCAGCCCGGCGCCGCGCATGCCGCCGTCGAGCACGATGATGAACAGGTAGCCCAGCACCACGTTCGCGCCCGTTCCGACGAGCATGGAGCCCAGCGCTCGGTTGGGGTGCCCTGCCGTGCGGATGAAGTTGTTCATGCCGAACGCGATGAACTGCAGCGGGCAGCCTGCCACGATCACCGTCATGAAGTCGAGCGCGAGCGGCAGCACGGAGCCGTCGGCGCCCGAGTAGCGAAGGATGGGCTCGAGCGCGAAGATGGCGATGCCCCACAGCACCGCCGTGGCGATCAGCAGCAGCACGAAGCTGTTGCCCATCACGCGTTCCGCCACGCCCTTCTTGCGCTCGCCCAGCTTGATCGCCGCCAGCGCGTTGCCGCCCACGCCCACGAGCATGGCCACGGCCACCATGGCCGTCATCATGGGATTCGCGACCGTGGTGGCGGCCAGGCCGTCGGCGCCTACCGCATGTCCCACGTATACCGCATCGATGACGTTGTACAGCATCTGCACGAGCATGCCCGCCACCGCCGGGATGGAGAACTCCAGAAGCAGCTTGAAGGTGCTCTCAGTGCCCAAACGGTCGATCTTCCGATCGCTTCTCGACTTCGGTGCGATCTCGGCGACGACGCCCTCGCCGTCCACAGCCTCTTCGGTTCCGTGCATGATTCTTCGCTCCATACGTGCGCGAGCATGCGGCCCGCCGCTCGGCGCCGCGCGAAGCGGGCCGTCGGATGGGCCGCATGCTCGATGGTTTCCCGGGTTGTCCCGGCAGACGGGCTTGCGGCGGAGCAGCCTGCGAGGGGCTCGACGCCTGGCAAGGATCGGGTCATCCCGATCCTTGCCAGTATACGCAAGCCGCCTGCCGAGAACAACCAGCAGATCAGGCGGCGCCGTAGACGAGGACTTGGGCGACCAGCAGGATGCCGCCGAAGATGAGCACGAACAGCACCATAGGCCACACGAACTTGAGCCACTTGGAGTACTTCATGTCCAGCATCGTGAGCGTGGCCAGCACGAGGCCGGTGGGCGCGAGGTACAGCATGGCGTATTGGCCCCACTGGTAGGCGCACACCACCACCGAGCGCGGGATGCCCACGGTGTCGGCCAGCGGCGCCATGATGGGCATGGACAGCACGGCCAAACCCGACGACGACGGCACCACGAAGCCCAGCAGGAAGAAGATCAGCATCATGACCAGGATGAAGACAGGTCCGGTCATGCCATGCACGAGCCCCGACGACCAGAACAGCAGCGTGTCGGAGATGAGCCCCTGCTCCATGATCAGGTTGATGCCGCGCGCGAGCCCGATAATGAGCGACACGCCCACCAGGCTTGACGCTCCGTGGATGAACGCATCCACCACCTTCTTCTCGGCGATGCCCGACAGGAACATGATGATGATCGCGATGGCCAGGAACGAGGCTGCCATCTGCGGGAACCACCAGCCCTGGCTCACGACGCCCCACACCATGATGGGGAACGCCGCCACGAACAGCACGAGGATTGCCTTCTTCTTAAGCGTGAAGCCGGTCGCGCGCGCCTCCTTCGTCTCCCCCGCCTCCACGTTGTACAGTTTGGCGAACTTCTCGCGATCCTCGTAGGTGTAGGAGAACGCCGGGTTCGCCTTGATCTTGCGGCTGTACCAGTACAAATACGCGATGACCACGATGGCGCCCACGACGCATCCCGCGATACGCCATTCGATGCCCTGCGTGAAGTTCACGCCCGCGGCGTTCGAGGCGATGACCACCGAGAACGGATTGATGGTGGAGAACGTCGTGCCCATGGAACCTGCCAGGAAAATGGCGCCGACGCAGATGATGGAATCGTAGCCGAGCGCCAGGAATATAGGCACGAGGATGGGATAGAAGGCGACGGCCTCTTCTTCGAGACCGCACGTGGTTCCGCCGAGGACCATGAGGGCGCTCACGAGGAACACGAGTAGGAACTCATGGCCCTTCGTCTTCTTCGTGAGGGCCATGAGGCCCGACTCGAACGCGCCGCTCGCGTTCACCACGCCGATAAGGCCGCCCAGCACAAGGATGAACACCATGATGTCGGCGGCCTCCACCGTGCCCGACACCATGCTCACCGTGATGTCGGCGATGCCTTTGGGCTGCTGCTCCAGGCGCTCGTACGTGTTGGGAACCGAGATGGGCTTGGACAGCGCGCCCGAGGTGAACTGGTCGATCCCGATGTTCACGCCGATAGCATCGAGCGTCTCCTGCGTGGCGGGCTCTTCGCTCACCGCGCCCTGGGGGCTCGTGATCTGAAGCGTGCCCGCGTCGGCGTTGTACGCGAGCTTCGCGTACTGGCCCGCCGGCACGAACCATGTAGCCGCCACCGCGACGATGGTGAGCGCGAACAGGATGGTGAAGGCGGTGGGGAAGCTGAGCTTCCTCTTCTTCTTAGGCGGGCCTTCCTTGGGCGAGGCGGTGCTGGTGGGCAGTACGGCTTCCGTCGACATGCGCTTATCCCCTTTCATCTACCTTCGTCGTTTCGTTCGGCAGGTTCCGGACGTTGTCTTCATCGTGTCGCGCGAACGAGCGCGCGGGCAGTCCTAATCTGGTGGTAGGAGCGGGTGTATTTCGGGTGTAGAGCCGTTTGATCTGGCGCGTTGCGGCGAATCGTCTATACTGTTCGAGATGTGCGCCCGCTTGGGCGCGAGGCCGGCGACTGCGAACGAGGAAGCGCATGGATCTGGGACTGGGTCTTTTCTACTACACGCTCATCGTGCTTTTGGCCGTCATCCTAACGGCGGCGACGTGCCTCGCGTCGTACCTGGTGACGCGCAACAAGACCTACCGCTACGCGTTCGCCGGGTTCCTGTTCTACTTCTTCGATGTGGCGCTCGTGTTCCAGGACGATTTCCTCATGCAGCGAGCCTCCGACGCGTCCGTCTCGCCCTTCTTCATCGGCAGCCCTGTCGCTTCCGTCCTCCTCGGCGGCGGCGCGCTCATATCGTTCTGGCTCGTGCTGTGCGAGTACCTGGAGGAGGATAGGCCGGCGGTACGCTGGATCCCGGGTGCGGCGTTCGTGCTGGCAAGCTTCGCCGTGCTTCTGCTCGCGCCCGAGGGCAACGGCCAGATGTTCCTGTTCTACAGCATGCGCGAGGCCATGCTGTACGCGATGCTCGTCTACCTCGCCGCCCGCTACATCGGCACGCGCGACGACGTGTTACGGCTTCGCATGCGGCGCCATCGTGCTCTGTACGGCGCGCTATGGGCGCTCGTCACCTGCGTCCTGCTTGAGAACGTCGTGTTCCTGCTGGTCGTCGACCCGCATGCGATCGCAGGTCAGAGGCTGCCCTTCTTCCCCGAGCGCAACTTCGCCGAGAACGCGCTCGTGCTGTGCTGCGGCTTCGCCGCCTGCACGAGCGCGTGGCGCAGCCTGTCGCTACGACGCACCGAACCGCCCACGCAGGGAGGCGCATCGCTCGAGACGTTCATCGACCAGAATCTCGCAGCCTACGCGGCCGCGCGACAGTTGTCGAAGCGCGAGGCCGAGGTGCTGCGACTCGTGCTGCTGGGCAAGGACAACCAGAACATCGCCACATCCATGCATCTTGCGCCGAGCACCGTCAAGGTGCACATGCACCATATCCTCCAGAAGGCCGAGCGGGCTAACCGCAAGGAGCTTATCCAGGATTTTTGGGAATTCTCCTAGAAGATTCGCCCGCGCTGTCAGGATTCGCCCTGCTCGTTCGTATTGCAGGTGAAACGGCGT
>NZ_DBFEGU010000414.1:0-5055 GCF_048329335.1 Eggerthella sp.
CGGGCTGCTCATCCTGCTAGGCGTGGGTCACGACGACAGCGAGGAGCAGGCCGAACGCCTCTGGAGCAAGATCGCGCGCCTGCGCATCTTCGAGGACGCCGAGGGCAAGACGAACCTGTCGCTAGCCGACGTGGGCGGCGAAGTGCTGGTCGTGTCGCAGTTCACCCTGTTCGCGAACTGCAGACGAGGCAACCGCCCCTCGTTCACCGAGGCGGGCGCGCCCGACGAGGCGAACCGGCTGTACGAATGGTTCGTCGAACGCGCGCGCCGCGACGTGCCTCGCGTGGAAACGGGGCGCTTCGGCGCTTACATGGACGTGAGCCTGACCAACGACGGTCCGTTCACGCTGTGGCTCGACACCGACGCGCTCTAGCGCGACGATGCGACGATGCTCCGGCGCGCTGTCGCGCTAGAGCAGCGCCCGCTCCCACTCGACCTCTTTGAAGCCGACCAGCACGAAGTCGTCGCCCACCACCAGCGGGCGCTTCACCATCATGCCGTTCTCGGCCAACAGCGCGTAGGCGTCCGCGTCGCTCATGCCGGCATCCAGCAGGGCCTTTACGTTGCGCTCGCGGTACAGCATGCCGCTGGTGTTGAAGAAACGGCGCAGCGGCAGTCCGCTTTTCGCATGCCAAGCGGCCAGCTCGTCGGACGTCGGGTTGTCCTCCACGATGTGGCGGTCGGCGTACGCCACATCGTGCGCGTCGAGCCACGCCTTAGCCTTCTTGCAAGTGGAGCACTTCGGATATTCGATGAACAGCACGTCCGCCATGGGTTTCTCCTTCGCGTTGCAGCCTTCGTATCCCGCTCATCATACCAGAGCGGCCTCAAGCAGCCGCAAAGCGAAGCGAACGGGCGCCGCATGCCTCGGCGGCGGAATGTCTCAAGTGAAACATTCGCTCGCTTCGATCCTGCCGGAAACGGCGAAGGACGTCCGAGGCGAAGCAGACGCGCACGTCGATCAAACGTACAAATGTTTCACGTGAAACATCGTAACCGCCTTCGGTTGCAAAAGGGTCATCGTTCGCGCAGGCTCGGCTTGGTATACTGAAGGCATACAGACGGAAAGGCGGCTCATGATCTTCTACTTCACCGGCACCGGCAATTCGCTCGCGGCGGCGCAGACCATCGCGCGCGCAACGGACGACCTGCTCGTCGACATCGGCGCGGCCTACAAGTACAAGGACTTCGACTTCACGCTCGCGCAAGGCGAGCAGCTGGGCTTCGTCTTCCCCGTCTACAACTACACCACGCCGCCCATCATCGATGCGTTCCTCAAGCGAGCCCGCTTCCGCACGGGCAACAAGGAAACCTTCACGCCCGACTATTGCTTCGCCGTGATCAGCTGCGGCGCGTTCGTGGGCAGCACGGCGCGCGTCTTCGGCAAGCGCCTGCTGGACGCGCAGGGCATCAACCTCGACGCCTCGTTCAGCGTGAAATCGGTGGGCAACTGCACATACCTGTACGCGCCCGCCCAAGGCGAGAAGCGCAAGCGCCTGCTTGCCGGCGCGGAACTTGCCGCGCGCGAGACGGCAAATCGCATCGCAGCCCGCGAGCACGTGCGCGCCGAGCACCGCAATCCCCTAGGCATCGTGCTGTCCAAGTTCACCGAAAAGGACGAGAAGCCGCGATCCACCTCGGAGTTCTTCGCGCTGCCCACCTGCATCAGCTGCGGCCAGTGCGCCGACCTCTGCCCCACCAACACCATCACGATCATCGAAGGCGCGCCCCGCTGGGCCGAGCTGGGCTGCACGCAGTGCCTCGCCTGCCTGCACCGCTGCCCCGTGAACGCCATCCAGTACGGTGCGAAGACCGAGCGTCGCGGCCGCTACGTCAACCCCGTCCTCGCGAAAGCTCCCAAGCGCGCATAACGCTCCTCCCTAGCCTCGTTCAAGCAATTCCTTGAACGACCGCTCTCCCCAGCCGTCGGGCGCCTCAAGCGTCGTCGAACGGATAAGCTCCCGCAGTTCCGCCTTTCGCTCAGGCGTCAATGCACGATGCCCGCTCCTTAGGTCTTCAAGCGAGGGGAAAGCTTTCGGAAGCTCTTCGTTGTCGATGACGGCAACCATGACACGCTCCTTTCGCTTCATCGAGCATAGATGCGCAATACCGTATTGCGTCAATGACGGCAGTTGATCGCATGCGCTGTCTTGACGCTTCCGTATCTATTGTTTATAGTGTGCATATCGGGTATATACACTCTACACGTTACGGAGTGGACGATGCCCGGCCGGAGGGGACGAGGAACGTGCTTGGCCTCTCCCGGCGCGAAGCGGGACGCCGCGACGCGCCACCCGAGCGCAGGGGGACGCCCCGGTGCTCGCGCACGAAACCACGAAAGGGAGCCTGAGTTGGACATCATCATCTCGAATGCGAGCGACAAGCCCATCTACGACCAGATCGTCTCGCAGATGAAGGCCCTCATCCTGACGGGTGAGCTGGGCGAAGGACAGCAGCTGCCCTCCATCCGAGCACTGGCCGGCGACCTGCGCATCAGCGTCATCACGACCAAGCGCGCGTACGCCGAGCTGGAGCTCCAAGGCTTCATCGAGACGGTGCCCGGCAAGGGCAGCTTCGTGGCCGGCGGCAACCTCGAGCTTCTTCGCGAGGAGCGCCTTCGGCACATCGAGGAGCTGCTCGTCCAGGCCGTCGACGAAGCGCGCGGCGCGAACGTCGGCATCCCGGAGCTCCATGACATGCTCGACCTCATCGCAGAAAGTGACGACTGATGAACGACCTCCTCCGCATACGCAGCTTGTCGAAGCACTATGACGGCTTCGACCTCCGAAACGTCGACCTCACCGTGCCCGCCGGAAGCGTCGTCGGCTTCATCGGCTCGAACGGCGCCGGCAAGACGACCACCATCAAGGCCATTCTCGGCCTCATATACCCCGATGCCGGCTCCATCGAGCTGCTCGGCCAGAACGTCGGCGAGCACGCCGGCAGCAAGGCGATCAAGGACGCCAAGCAACGCACGGGCGTGGTGTTCGACACCTGCTCGTTCCCCGAGGAGATGACCGTCGCCTCGGTGGGCAAGCTCATGTCGTACAGCTACGACTCCTGGAGCCCTGCCGACTTCGAGCAGCGCCTGGCACAGTTCCAGCTGCCTAAGAGCAAGACGGTGAAGGACCTCTCCCGCGGCATGAGCATGAAGCTGTCGCTGGCTTGCGCGCTGGCGCACGACCCCGACCTGCTGATCCTCGACGAGGCCACCGCCGGGCTCGACCCGCTCGCCCGCGAGGAAGCGCTCGACATCCTGCGCGGCTACATGCGCGACGAGCGCCACGGCATCCTCATGTCCAGCCACATCACCAGCGATTTGGAGAAGATCGCCGACTACATCGTGTGCATCGACGCCGGCCGCATCGTGTTCGCCGTCGAGAAGGACACGATCACCGATCTGGCCGGCATCGCGCACTGCCGCGCGACCGACTACGAGCGCATCGCCGAGAGCGGCTTCTTCGCCCCCGGCGAGCTGCGCAGCATGCGCCACCCCTACGGCATCGACGTACTGGCTCCCGACCGTTTCGCGTTCGCCGAGAACTTCAAGAACATCCCCGTGGACAAGGCCGATATCGATGTCTACATGGGCATGATGCTGAAAGGAGAGGTCCGATGAAAGCCATGATCATGTCCGATCTCCTGATCGCGAAGAAATACCTGCTGCAACAGCTGGGCGTCTCCATCGCCGTGGGCATCTTCATCACCGTCGTGATAGGAAACCTCTACGTTGCCGCTCCCATGGTGGGCGTGATGATTCCCTTCTCGCTGACCATCACCATCCTCGCGCTTGACGAACGCGCCAACTGGCAGCAGTTCCGTCTGGCTTTGCCCATGTCGCGATCGAACGTGATCGCAGGCCGCTACGTCAGCTTCGCGCTGTTGGCGCTGCTGGGCATCGCGGCAGGCCTGCTGGTGACGCTCGTGATGGTCGCCGTCGCGCAGATCGCCCCCGGCGTTCCCCAGCTGGCCGACCTCATGATGAACTTCTCGTGGCAGGCCATGCTCTTCGCGTCCGTCGCCGGATTGGCCATCATCTTGGTCATGCTGTCCGTCACGATGCCCTTGTTCTCGCGGTTCGGCATGACGAAGGGCGTCCGCTACCTGCCGCTGCTCATCATAATCGGCGTGTTCTTCGCGTTCCAGCTCGACGGCAACGGGCCGCCGCCCGAGTTCGTCGCGAACGTGCTGAACCTGTTGGAGTCGCCCGCGGGCACCATCGCCATCGCTGCCGGAGTTCTTGCGATCACGGCCGCCGTCTACGCGATCTCGGCCGCAATCTCCACCAAGCTGTACCATAAACGCGAGCTCTAGCGAACGGAAAAGGAGCGCCCCATGAAGACCATGATGCTTGCCGATTTCCTCGCTTTGGCGAAATCGCTGCCGAAGAACGTGGCGCTGTGGGCGCTCCTTGCAACGGGCATATGCCTGGTGGCGGGCAACGCGACTCCCATCATCCTGCTCACCGGCTTCCCCATGTCCCACATGGTGCTCATGCCCATGCTGCTGCGCGACCAGCGGCGCGATTGGGTCGCCTTTCGCCAGGCTTTGCCGCTTTCGCGAGCAAACGTAGTGGCGGGACGCTACGCAAGCATCGCCATCGTCGTCGCCGGATGCGTCGCCCCCGGCGTCGCAGCGTATACGACCGCTTGCATCGTCAACGCCGTTGTGCCGGGGCTTCCGCTTGTCCGCCATTTCGCCGTAGGCTTCGACGCTGCGGGCGTCGTATCGTTCGCGGCCGGCACGTTCGCCCTCACCATCGCCATGTTCAGCGTGCTGCTGCCGTTCATGTTCGCCGACAGCCACCGCAAACTCGCCAGCTACATCCCCTTCGCCTTCATGCTCGCCCTCATGGGATGGATCTACGCGTTTCGCTCCATGAACTTCGACGCGTTCCTTCCCCTCGTGGGTCGGATCGTCGTCGCCGCGCAGTCGCTGGGCGGCGCGCTCGTCGTGGGAGGATGCGTCACGGCGGCGGCGCTCGCCTTGTACGTCGTATCGGAGCGCGCGGCGGTTCGCGGGTACGCGACGCGCGACCTCTAGCCCATCTGAACC
>NZ_DBFEGU010000415.1:0-4459 GCF_048329335.1 Eggerthella sp.
CGCCGCCGTCGCGTCCCATGAACGACAGCTTCTGCCGACGGTACGCAAACGCGTTCACAAGGATGAACGCAGCAGGAAGCGCCGCCGCCCACAGAGGCGAATCGAAGAACCGGGCCGCGATGAGCCACCAGCCGCCCAACGCGATATGCACGAACTTGCGGGTTGCCTCCGACGACGCGCCACGCCGCGCGGCCAGGCTGGACGCTCCCAGCACCGCCAGTACGTACGCGAGCGAGACGCCCAAGCCGATCAGGTTCTCCATCACGTCGCCCATCATCGCTTCCCTTCCTCGAGCGCCGCCAGCGCTTCGTCCACCAACTCGCGCGCCGTTGCCTTTGACACGACGACGCGATGCTCGAAGCAACGGTAGCCGTCGGCGCGCACCTCGTCCAAGATGCCGCGGTACAGGTACAGCGACGACAGCGTGGGAAGCCGGCTGTCGTCGTCCAGCTCGATCACGTCGCGCTCCATGGGGCGGTACAACTCCTCCGAGCGGTGCGCCACCGTCTCCCAAGCGTTGCGGAACGCCTCGTCCACCGCGTGCGCGCGCAGGCGCTCCGGCGCGTACGACGCCGCCTCCAGCACCTCCGCGGGCAGGTAGACGCGCCCGTTCTCCAAGTCCTCGCCCACGTCGCGCAGGATGTTGGTCAGCTGCATGGCCACGCCCAGCGCCACCGCGCTGTCGCGCAAACCGTCGTCCACCGGAGAAGCGGCGTGCAGGATGGGCAGCAGCATGAGCCCCACCGACCCGGCCACGTAGTAGCCGTATTCCTCCAGGTCGCCCATCGTTTCCGGCTGACGGAACGACAGGTCGCGACGCTGTCCTTCCAGCATGTCGAAGAAGGGCTGCGCGTCCAGGTCGAACGACGAGCATACCGCGTCGAGCGCGCGCCACAACGGAGCGTCGACCACGGTGCCTGCGAAGAACCGCGCAAGGTCGTCCTGCACCTGCTCGAGCTTCGCCGCGCTGGCGTCGCGGTCGACGCAGTCGTCGGCCAAGCGGCAGAACGCGTACAGCGCGTACACGCTCTGGCGCTTGCAAGCGGGCAGCAGCGAGAACGCTCGGTAGAAGCTATGCGAGTTGCGCCTGATCACGTCCTCGCACCACGCGAAATCGTCCGCGCGCTCTTCAAAGAGGCTACAGGCGGTCATCGCGCATCAGCTCCTCTGCCGCCAGCTTCGCGCTGAGCAGCACGATGGGCACGCCCGCGCCCGGATGGACGCTGCTGCCGCAGAAGTACAGGCGGCTGCAGTCGGTCGCCTTGTTGTGCGGCCGCCAGTAGTTGCTCTGCCCGAGCGTCGGCCGCAAGCCGAACGTCGCGCCGTCGTAGGCGTTGAACCGCTCGGCGAAATCGAGCGGCGTGTAGGCGCGCTCGAACACGATATGGTCGCGCACGTCCTCGTACACCGTCTCGCGCTCCATGAGGTCGAGCACCCGGTCGCGATACTCGGCCACCTCCGCGTCCGACCAGCGGGGCGATGCGGGCGACAGCGGCGGGACCGGCACCAGCACGTACAAGGTCGAACAGCCCTCAGGCGCAAGCGAGCGGTCCAGCGACGAAGGCGCGTAGCAGTAGAACGACGGATCGTCGGGAAAGCGCGCGTCGTCGAAGATGTCGTCGATGTTGCGCTCGAAGTCGGAGGCGAAGCGGATGGAATGCACCGCATCGGAGGGATAACGCTTGTCCAGGCCCAGGTACAGGATGAAGCACGAGCAAGAGTACTCCATCTCCTCGATCTTCTGCGGCGTGTACTTGCCGCGCGCGTCGGCCTCGTCGACGAGCTGGGTGATGGCGTACGGGAAGTCGGCGTCGCACACCACGTAGTCGGCGTAATGCACCGCGCCTCCCGCCTCGACGCCGCAGGCGCAGCCGTTCTCCACCACGATGCGCTCCACCGGCGTGGACGTGCGCAGCTCGCCGCCTTGCTCGAGGAACAGCCGGCCCATAGCCTGCGCCATCGCGTACATGCCGCCCTTCATGAACCACACGCCGTACAGCAGCTCGATCATAGGGATGATCATGTACAGCGAGGGGCCTTCGAACGGCGAGATGCCGATATAGAGCGTTTGGAACGCGAGCGCCTTGCGCAGCCGGTCGTCCTTCACATGATGCGCGACCGACGAGTACGCGTCGCCGAGCGTGTGCAAGCGCAGACCGGCTACCAAGCTTTTCGGGTTGTAGAAATCGATCGGTTTGCGAAACGAGCGTTGCAGGAAGTTGTCCTTCGCGATGAGGTAGCGCTTGTACAGCAGCGCCAGGTACTCGAAGTAACCCTGCGCGTCTTTCTCCCCGACGGCCTCCACGGCGGCGGTCATAGAGGCGAGATCGTTCGATAAGCGCAGACGGTCGCCGGGGCCGAAGGAGATGTCCATGAGCGGTTCGACCTTCTCCATGGGGATGTAGTCGTCGGCATTGCGGCCGCACGTTTCGAACACCTCGCGGTACAGCTCGGGCATCATGACGATGGTGGGACCCACGTCGAACGTGAACCCTTCCTCGCGGATCTGGTTCATCTTGCCGCCCACAAGCGGCTCCTTCTCGAAGAGCGTCACCTCGTATCCGGCATGCTGCAAGCGCGCAGCCGCCGCCAAACCGGCAACGCCGGCACCGATCACGATAACCCGTTTCATGCAACTCCTTCGGTGGAACCCGATACGCTGTCCGGTCATTGTATGGCTCGCGTATCGGCCTTCCGAAGCGGAAAAGTCATCGTGATCTAACCCGTTAGAGCCTCGTCATACCCGCGTTAGATTGCAGGAAGGGACGGCAAGCCGGGTTCCCCGGCCAGATCGGCAAGCGTGACGCCGTCGACGTAGCGCTCGATGACCTCGTCGAGGCCGGCCCAGAAACGCACGGTAGTGCATTCGCCCGCTCGCGGGCAGGCCATCCCCTCTTGCAAATCAAGGCACGCCACCGGGGCCGTGGAGCCTTCCACCGCGCGCAGCACGTCGCCCGCCCTGATAGCGGCCGGCTCCTGTGCCAGCGCGTAGCCGCCGCCCTTGCCGCGCACGCTGCGAAGCAACCCTGCCTGCACGAGCGGACGAGCCAGCTGCTCGAGGTACTTGAGCGAGATGTCCTCGCGCTCCGACACCTCGCGCAGGGCAACCTTACCCTCCGCTCCCGCTTGCGCCACGCACACCATGAGCCGCAGCGCATAACGGCCCTTCGTCGATACGAGCATCTCGATCACCCTTCCTTTCCGTTTCGCGCCGCACACGATGGCGATCTCGCGCGGCAGTCCCGCGTCCCTCCATGCGAACGTATCGCGTGAAGCAGTCGTTCGCACCGGAAGGCCGCCGACCGCTCTCCGTAAATTCTAGCAAACTTGTATGTTTAAGTCTTGACAATATCCCGTTTGCCACTATCTTAATCCTAGCAAAACTATATGATTAATGAAAGGCACCTCACATGACGATCACGACGCGCGATTCGCTCCTCACCATCCGCGGGCTTTCCGCCTCGGTTGACGAAACCCCCATCCTGCACGATATCGATCTCGCCGTGGGCCCCGGCGAGACCCACGTCATCATGGGCCCGAACGGCGCGGGCAAATCCACGCTCGGCCACGTGGTCATGGGAGATGCCGCCTACCGCATGGACGGCGGCTCCGTCGAGTTCGACGGCCGCGACATCACCGACCTCTCCCCCGACAAGCGCTCGCGCGCGGGGCTGTTCCTGAGCTTCCAGGCGCCCGTTGAAATCCCCGGTGTGCCCCTGTCAAGCTTCCTGCGCGCAACCGTCGCCGGCCGCGACGGCAAAGAGCTCAAGGGCAAGCAGTTCAAGAAGCACGTGCGCACCCTGGCCGACGAGCTGGACATGGATCCGTCGTATCTCGACCGCGAGCTGGGCGTGGGCTTCTCGGGCGGCGAAAAGAAGAAGCTGGAGATGCTGCAGCTGCTGTTACTGGAACCGAAGCTGGCCATCCTCGACGAGACGGACTCGGGCCTCGACGTGGACGCGCTGGGCGTGGTGTCGCGCGGCATCGACGCGTACCGTCGCGCCACGGGCGGCGCGCTGGTCGTCATCACCCACAACACGCGCATCCTCGAGCACGTCGACGTCGACCGCGTGCACGTCATGGTGCGCGGCCGCATGGTGGCCGAGGGCGACTCCTCGCTCATCGAATCGATCAACGAGCAGGGCTTCGAGCAGTTCGAGCAAGCCGGTGCGGAAGCGGCGCGCGAACCCGTCGCCGCGCTATAGGAGGCACGCATGACTAAAGAGTTCCGAACCTATGTGGAGGACGTCGACCGCACGCTGTACGACATCAGCGACGCGACCGACCCGTCCCTCCGGCTCGACGCAGGCCTCACGCCCGACATCGTCCGCGAGATCTCAGCCAAGAAGGACGAGCCGTCCTGGATGCTCGACTTCCGCCTGAAGGCGCCCGACACGTACCAGCGCATGCTGCCGCCCGACTGGGGCCCCGGCCTCGAGGGCCTCGACATGGACCACAT
>NZ_DBFEGU010000416.1:0-7844 GCF_048329335.1 Eggerthella sp.
ACACCGTGGAGGCCAGGTTCTGCCCGACGATGGATGCACTCGCGCGCACTTTCGCCAGAAGGCTGGCCTCGTCGACGTCGACGGTGGACAGCACGGCCCGTTGTGCGCCGCAGTCGCGCACATGGCGCACGAGCGCGCGGGTGTCCACCCCTTCGACGGCCACCACGCCGTGGTCGCGCAGGTAGTCGGGCAGGCCCTGCGCGCTGCGCCAGTTCGACGGCGTCGCGCACAGGTCGCGCACGACGAGGCCGCGCAGGGCGGGCTCGTCCGCCTGCGCGTCGTCCACGTTCACGCCGTAG
Source organism: Eggerthella sp. (assembly GCF_048329335.1). NCBI lineage: Bacteria > Bacillati > Actinomycetota > Coriobacteriia > Eggerthellales > Eggerthellaceae > Eggerthella > Eggerthella sp. Next base: position 300 of record NZ_DBFEGU010000416.1, read on the forward strand.
TTTCCGATCTGGGGATACGTCATCGTCACGATCTGACCCGCGTACGACGGGTCAGTGATCACCTCGAGGTAGCCCTCGAGCGAGGTGTTGAAGCAGATCTCGCCGAACACCTCCCCCGCCGCCGCGCACGACGTGCCGCGGAACACGGCGCCGTCCTCCAACACGAGCGCCGCGGGCGCGCCCGCGGGCTTCGACGTCCCCTGCAACAACCGCTTCGAAATCTCGCTCAAGCTTCCATCCTTCCGTTCGGGCAACGCCCCTACAAAAAAGCGCCTCCATCTGATGTGGGAGGCGCACGGATGCAGGGTGTATGTTGCGCACCTTGTCGGTCTCTCCGTACCGCCCTTAAAGGTCGAAGCGTAGTATACGCCTATAACGAGTTTTATCGATTAGAAATGCAATATTTTCTACTATTCGAGTATTTTTATGCAATTACAAGAAACGATACCGAAAGACGCGCACAGCTTCCGACCGTCGGACGTTCTATCCCGCCGGCGGCCGGCGCACGCGTGCCGAAGAAGCGGCGTGCCGCGTGCGATTCTTCCCGCAATGTTGCGTTTTTTCGGACCGTATCGGCATGCATCGAAAGTAATCATTGCAAACTGCCTGATCATCGTCTCGCGCTTTTCCGTGTCGATGAGAACGCCCCGTCAAACGCAACATTCCTGTGATAATCGCACATCGAGGCCGCACCTACGGCGGCCGGCCTAGTCGTAGCCCACCGGAAGCCCGAGCTGCCGCCGGAGCCGCAGCTTGCGAGCATGGTAGTCCGACACGCGCACTTGCACGCGCTTTCCCAGGAGCCGACGTATCGTGTCGGCTATCGCGTCGGTTGCAGCCAGGCTGTCCAGCTCGTCGTTCGTGACGCCTACGACCGTCCAGCCCATCGCCATCAACGCGTTCGTCCTTCTAGAATCCCTGATACGGCTTTCCTCCCCTTCGTGCATCTCCCTGCTTTGGTACTCCACGTCGAGTTTCGCATCCGCCCAGCAAAGGTCGCAACGAAAACTCGATCTGCCGGAAGTCGTGCGGGCTCCTGCGATTGCCTTCACCTCGTAATTCATCCTCGGGATGCCCAAGCCGTACCCGCCGTACGATGTCGGCAAGCCCAACACGAGCGCCTGCTTCGTCTCCCTCGGAGAAGCCGAACCATCCGCCAGGTACGGCAGGACGCGCGCCACGATCCGAGCGCCCGCGATGGAAGGGTTGAGCGAAACGAAGCTGCGTAGAGAACGCATCGTCATCAAAGGAGGCACCTGATACGCAGGAGCGGTCGACGTTCGCCGAGTGCGATAGGTTCCGCAAAGCTCGTAAGCAAGTTCAAGCAGATCGATCTTGTTTTTCGCTGACGGAGCCGCCTGAACGCAGGCAAACGGCGCACTGCATACGCCAACACCGTCCGACAGCCGGAGCAAGGGCTTCCCACGCATCTGCCGTGTGCACACGTGCGACACGCGACGCGAAGTGGAGCGGCATCTTGAAGCCGCTCCCAGGAGAATATGGACGGGACGCTCGATCGATAACCCAGGGCGATCGTTCTCAATGCGCTTGACGACCTCTTCGAGCTCCCGCGCACTCGGCGCACGAGCGGGAAGCCGCCACGCCGTGTCGCCAGACCCTGCAAGCTCCCGCGCGTCGATCGCCCTCAACACCTGAAAAGCCGTTTGATGGGAGAAGCAAACCTGCATAGGTTCCATTGGAGCCTCCTCGTCTGCCCTGGGCTGCGAGGATCTTGCAGACGTGGTACTAGGAAGCGAGGGCCCGGCTTCCTCCATGGGCTGCTTCAAAAAAGAAGAGCGCCTGCACTGGCTCGATAAGGAGATGATTTTATCACGCAGTGCCCGCCCGGATGCCCGATATTTCCCGTAATGTTGCGAAAGAACGCGCATCAATCGGACATTCTCCAGCAGTTGCGTTTGCAACCAGGGAAAACGCGCAAAAGCACTCAGGATCGCCCTTCTTCTACCCCCGCAACGCAACATTGCAGGAAGAATCGGGCATCTGGAACCGCAGCGGGCGACCTGCGCCGCCTAGTCGGCTCATCGGAGCGTTTCTTACGCCCCGTATGGCCATTGGGCGCACCGGGCATCGCGCAGAACGGCCCCGCATCGTTCGCTCGATGCGGGGCCGCGTGGTTCGAAGATCGTGCAGGGCTCGACCCTACTCGACGATGGCGCCGTCCTCCATGGTGGCGTAGCCGCCCACGTAGACGTCGGTGGCGCGGCCGGTCAGCTCGACGCCGATGAAGCCCGAGTTCACGGCCTTAGACTTGAAGTCCGCGGCGTCCACCGTCCAGGCGGCGTCCGGGTCGATGACCGTGAGGTCGGCCGTCGCGCCCGGCTCGAGGGCCACGCGCTCGACGCGCAGGATCTCACGGGGACGCACGGCCATGAGCTCGACGGCGCGCTCCCAGCTGATGACGCCCGGCGCCACCAGGTTCGTGATGACGAGCGAAAGCGCCGTCTCTAGGCCGATCATGCCGAAGGGCGCCAGCTCGAACTCGGCGTTCTTCTCGAAGTCGTTGTGCGGCGCGTGGTCGGTGACGATGGCGTCCACCGTGCCGTCCTTCACGCCTTCCACCAGCGCGGCGGCGTCCTCGGCCGTGCGCAGCGGCGGGTTCACCTTGAGGAAGGTGTTGTAGTCGTCGCCGATGGCGTCCTCGGTGAGGAACAGGTGGTGCGGCGTGACCTCGCAGGTGACCGGCAGGCCCTCGGCCTTGGCGGCGCGCACCAGGTCCAGGCCGCGCGCCGTGGTGAGGTGCTGGATGTGCAGCGGGCAGCCGGTGAGGCGGCAGATGGCGATGTCGCGGGCGATCTGGATCTCCTCGCCTTCGGCCGGCCAGCCCAGCATGCCCAGGCGCGTCGACACGACGCCCTCGTTCACCTGGCCGGCGCCGACGAGGTCCTCGTCCTGGCAGTGGCTCATCACCACGCGGTCGAACTGCGCGGCGTAGTCCATGACGCGGCGCATCATGCCCGCGCCCTGCACCCCGCGGCCGTCGTCGGTGAAGGCGACGGCGCCGTGCGCCACCATGTCGCCCATCTCGGACAGCGTGTCGCCCTTGAGCCCCTGCGAGCAGGAGCCGGCCACGTGCACGCGGCACTTGCCCACGGCCGCCGCGCGAGCCTTCACGTACTCCACGCCCACGGCGTTGTCGATGACGGGCTTCGTGTTCGGCATGCAGCACACCGCCGTGAAGCCGCCGTGCGCCGCGGCGCGCGTGCCGGAGGCGATGTCCTCCTTCAGCTCGTAGCCGGGCTCGCGCAGATGCACGTGGATGTCCACGAGACCGGGAACGACGATCTTGCCGCCCAGGTCGCGCTCGACGCCCTTCTCCATCGCAAGGTTCTGGCCGATCTCGACGATCTTCCCGTCGCGCACGAGGATGTCGGCCGTTTCGTTCAGACCGACCTGCGGGTCGATCACGTGGGCGTTCTTAAGCAGTAAGGCCATCTTCGCTCCCTCCGAGCAGCAGGTACATTTCGGCCATGCGGGTAAGGATGCCGGCATAGACCTGATCGAGAATGACCGAGCGCTTCGGATGGTCGGCCATGTAGCTATCCAGTTCGACGCCGCGGTTGATGGGGCCGGGATGGCAGATGAGGGCGTCGGGCTTCATGAGGTGCTCGCGGTCCTTCGTGAGGCCGTACAGCATGTTGTACTCGCGCAGCGACGGATACGGCGCGCCCTCGAGGCGCTCGCGCTGGATGCGCAGCATGTACACCACGTCGAGGTCGGGCAGCGCCTCGTCCAGCTTCGTGGTCACGTGGTCGGCGCCCAGGATGTCGGGGCGCGCGGGAAGCAGCGTCGGCGGCGCGACCACCGTCACCTCGCAGCCCATGATCTTGAGCGCGGGGATCAGGCTGCCGCACACGCGGGAGTGCCCGATGTCGCCCACGACGCCCACCTTGAGGCCGTTCAGGTCGCCCTTGACCTCCCAGATGGAGTAGAGGTCCAGCAGCGCCTGCGTGGGGTGCTGGTGCTTGCCGTCGCCCGCGTCGATGACGTGCGCGCCGGAGACGTCGGCGATCTTGCGGGGCACGCCGGCGTGCTTGTCACGCACGATGATCATGTCGATCTTGTAGGCGCACAGCGTCTCCACCGTGTCCACGAGGCTTTCGCCCTTCACCGTGGAGGTGGAGCTGCCGCCGAAGTTCAGGCTGTTGGCGCTCAGGCGCTTCTCGGCGATCTCGAACGAGGAGCGCGTGCGGGTGGACGGCTCGTTGAACATGTTGACCACGGTGACGCCCTTGAGCGTGGGCACCTGCTTGATGCGGCGCTCGTTGACTTCCTTGAAGCGGACCGCCGTTTCCAGAACGGTCATGATGTCGTCGGCGGAGTACTCCGTGATGTCGATCAGATGCTTGTGATTGAAAGCCATGCCCTATTCACCTCCCAGCGGTGCCGAACCCGCGCGGGAGCCCGGAGCGATTTCCAGTATCTCGACCTCGGACTTGCCGTCCGCCTCTTCCAAGAACAGGCGCACGTTCTCGTCGGAGGAAGACGGGACGTTCTTGCCCACGAAGTCGGCGCGGATGGGCAGCTGACGATGGCCGCGGTCCACGAGGACGGCCAGCTGCACCGTGGAGGGACGGCCGATGTCCATGAGCGCGTCGAGCGCGGCGCGGATGGTGCGGCCGGTGTACAGCACGTCGTCGACGAGCACGACGTCCTTGCCGTCGAGGTCGAAGAGGATGTCGGTGGAATGCACCTCGGGCGAGAGATGCGTCGCGAAGTCGTCGCGATAGAAGCTGATGTCGAGCTTGCCGAGCGGCACCTTCGTGCCCTCGATGGCCTCGATCTTCTCGGCCAGGCGCTTGGCGAGCAAGTCGCCGCGCGTCACGATGCCGACGAGCGCGATGTTGCCCGCGCCCTTGTTGGTCTCGAGGATCTGATGCGCGATGCGCGTCAGCGACCGCTCGATCTCGTCTGCGTCCATGCAGACGGTCTTGACCGTTCCTGCGTCGTTCATACACACCCTTTCTTGACGTCGAGTGCGTACAGACGGACCTGCTCTCCGCCGGGTTCCGCGCCCGCTCCGGCGATGCCGGGCGTCCGCGTCGCCCCCGAGTTGGCGGCGTCTGCGCGAGGGCATGAAAAAAGCCTCCGCGACAGACAAAGGCTTCGACTCGTCGCGCTCTTGTTCGGGTGAGCGCTTGGGGTTCTACCTTGTCGGTCTCTCTGTACCGCTTTTAAAGGACTGGAAGCAGTATATTCGGTTCGGAGCCGATTTGTAACCCCTTTTATGCAGAAACTTGCGAGAATATGTATAAGGCGAGGTCGCGCAAGCGCCTATGCGGCCGCCTTTCGACGACCGGGCGGGCGAACCTTGCGGCACGCCCGCCCGACGATGAGCATCGGTTACTTCGCGAGCTTGCGGCGCAGCGCTAAGGCCACGACTCCGGCGGCGGCCAGCATGGCGAAGGAGGCGCCCGCCAGCGCGCCGGCGTCCATGCCGGTCTTGGGCGAGGTCGCGCCCGTGTCGGCGCCGGACGGCAACGCAGCCGACGTATCGGCAGCAGGCTCGTTGGCGGCCGGTTCGTCGACGTCCGCCTTCGAGGGGACGAGCGTCATGACGAAGTCGGCGCTGTAAGAGGCATCGCCTTCCTGGTCGCCGAGGTTGAACATCTCGGACGTGAAGTTGAAGCTGCTCTGGTCGACGGCTCTCGTCACTTCGAACGTCTTGGCGATGCCAGCGCTTCCCGCGCTCGGCTTCACGTGCACCTCGAGCTTGTTGCAACCGGCGTACTGGCCGCCCGCGAGAAGCGCCACGCCGAAATCGATCTTCTTGGTCGCGTTCTCGGCAACGACCCTGAACGAGGGCATGCCGTCCAGCGCGTCGTCGGCCGTCTCGCTCGTAGCGATGACGGCGAACGAAGACGCCCTCGCCTCGCCAGAGAGGACGCACGAGCCGTCTTCGTTCGACGCGCTCTCCTGCCACGGCCCGATCGAGCGGGCCGCGGCCGACTCCTGCGCGGTCGCCTGATCCGCCGTCGGCTCAGCCGCCTCGTCGGCCCACGCGAGCGCGGGGAGCGCGCACGCGAGCATCGCAGCGCACAAAAGCGCGGCCAGCTTCTTCTTCATATCAGCACCTCTCTCGTCGATGCGCCTACCCGAAGGCGCAAGCATTCCACAGCCACCTCATGCTAGAGCATGGAGACATGCCGTTCGACCCCTTCGACGAAAGAGGCTCCGCCTATTGCGAAAGCGGGGGCGCAGCTCACGCAGCAGGCTTCTCGCCCACGAGCACGGCCGTAACGATATAGCGCACCGGGTCGCTGGTCAGGGCCGAGCGGCAGGTGCTGAGCTGCACGATGCGGTCGTCGGCATCGAGCTGCGCGCCGTCGCGCACGTTCGCCTTCGGGTCGTCGGGCGCGAGCACCGATGCGAAGTAGCCCGTCCGCACGGCGGGGTCGGAGAAGTCGAACGAGTTGAGGATGTGCCGGTCGTCGTACTCGTAGGCCGCCACCACCTCGTAGGCGAGGATGCGATCGGGCAGGTAAACGTACAGCTCGGGGTTGTCGGCGAAGAACGCCGGGTCCTCGTAGGCATGCAACGTGGCGAACATCGCGTCGTTCACGATGTTGTGGCCGTACAGCACGGTGACGGGATCGGAGAAGTCGGTCGCGTTCGCCATCTGGGAAAACACCGCGCCTTCGACGGCCGGCTCGCCGTAGCGGTCATGATCGAGGTAGAAGAAGTCGTCTCCCGGCCGCTGGAGCACGGGAAGGTTGACGTTCGTGTTCGGCACGTAGAGCCACGCGTAGACGTCGGGGCTCTCCCGGCGCAGCGCCTCAAAGTCGATAGGATTCTCCGCCGGCTCGTCCGCAGGCGCGTCGTAGGCGCGCTCCACCGCCGGCAGCGGCTCGCGCTCGACCGCGCGCACCGCATCGGCCGCCTGCTGCCGTTGCCAGGCGAGATAGCCGAACCCCGCCGCCGCCCCGGCGAGCAGCACCGCCAGCAGCACGACGAGCGCCATCGCGCCCGGATCGCGCCGTACACGCCCGGAATGTCTCAAAGGAAGCCCTTTCTCGCTCGGGCGCGCCTACGCGCCGCGCGCCGTCTGGGCAATTCAAAGGCAACCGGCGGGCGCGGTCAAGGCGCACGGCGAAACCGGGCGCGTGCACGGCGAAACCGGATGGATCGCCCGCAGGGGCCGATCCCCCTACCCCGTGACGCGCTCGGAACGCGACAGGACGCGGATACGGCCGTCGCGGCAGTGCGACGCGAGGGTGACGCCCAGCTCCTCGGCGCGGCGCACGGCCTCGTCGGTAGCCGACTTGCGGCTGACCAGCACCGGGCAACCGGCGCGATAAGCCTTGAGGGCCATCTCGCAGCTGATGCGCCCCGTGATGAACAGCGCCTTGTCGCGCACGTCCACACGGTCGAGCCACGCCTGCCCCACCAGCTTGTCCATGGCGTTGTGCCGCCCGATGTCCTCGCGCACCAGCAGCAGCTCGTCCGAGCCCGCCGCGCCCAGCCCGCAGCCGTGCACGCACGCGCCGGTGTTGCGGCGCGGGCTGCGCTCGCACAGCTCCTCCATGC
>NZ_DBFEGU010000417.1:0-8950 GCF_048329335.1 Eggerthella sp.
TCGCCGTTCTCGACGCCATCCAGCAGCATCTGCGCACGCCGCTGCTCGACCAGATCATGCTGCTGGCCACGCATCTGGGAGACCTCGCCCTCGTGTGGCTCGTCGCCGGCGCCGTGCTCGTCGCGCAGCCGAGGTACCGCAGGTGGGGCGTAGCCGTGCTCCTGGCCGTCGTCGCGACCGCGATCCTCGGCATGTTCGTGCTGAAGCCGCTGTTCGGGCGCGCACGGCCGTTCGTCGCCTACGAGTTCGCCGGTCTGCTCATCCCGCCGCCGTCGGGCGATTCGTTCCCCTCGAACCACTCCATGGTGTCGTTCGCCGCTGCCGCGGCGCTGTGCTGTCTGCCGGGGAAGGGCAGAGGCGTGCTGGCGCTCAAGGTCTCGGCCGTGGCCGTCGCATGCCTCATCGCCTTCTCGCGCCTCTACCTGTACGTGCACTATCCCTCCGATATCCTGGCGGGCGCCGTCATCGGCATCGCGGTCGGCATCGGTTCGGTTTGGCTCGTGGAGAAGACCTGGCCCGAATCGTCGTCAGACTGAAAGCGTTGCCGAAGAGGCCTCTCCCGTCGCGAGCCTCTAGGCCGACGCCCGCTTGCGCGCGGGTTTCTTCGCCGGAGCGGGCTTCTTCGGCCCGCCGTCCTTGCCGTCGCGCGCCTTGAGGCTGGCCGACAGGGCGTCCATGAGATTGATGATGTTCGACGGCTGGGCTTCTTGGCTTTCGGCCACGATCTGCTTGCCGGCTATCTTGTCCTGGATGAGCTGCATGAGCTTCTCCTGGTACGTGTTGCGGAAGCGGCTCGGATCGAACGGCGCAGTCATGCTCTCCACCAGCTGCTTCGCCATGGACAGCTCCTCGTCGGCCACGTCGGGGTGCTGGAGCGTCTTGGGGATGTCCTTAACCTCGCTCTGATAGTGCAGCGTCATCATGACCAGGTCATCGTCGTGGGGGATGAGCGCGATGGGCGTTTCCGAATTGCCCAGCACCGTCGTGCCGATGGCGATCTTGCCTTCGTCCACCATGGCTCGTCGAAGCAGTTCGAGCGCCTTCTCGCCGCCGGGCTGGGCTACCACCTGGTAGGGCTTCTCGAAGTAGAGAGGCGGCACCTCGTCGATGTCGGAGAACTGCACGATCTTCATAGCGCGATCGGCATCGGTCTTGATGGCGTCCAGCTCCTCGTCGTCCACCACTACGTACTTGCCCTTCTCGTACTGGTAGCCTTTCACGATGTCTTCCGGTTTCAGCTCTCGTTTACAGTCAGGGCACGTCTTCACGTATCGCACGCGCTTCATGCTATCTTTGGCAAGTTGGTTGAACCGTACGGCGTCATCCTGCGTCGCCGTGAACAGCTCCACCGGGATGTACACGAGACCGAACGCGATTGCGCCTTTCCTACCGGCCATGACCTGCTCCTTCCTCGCGGATGCTTCTCGGCATCGTAGCGCGGGCTTGCCGTCTGCCTCGCTTCGGAGATCGACCGAGGACGAACTGCAACGATGGCGTTTTCACGCGGGCAAGCTGGCAGATGAGCTGAGGCGAGGAAAGGAGGCGGAAGCGGGCATGGACGAGCAGGTCGTCTATTGGATCGGCTTCTTCGTTGCGCTCGCGTTCATCGTGTTCGGCGCGGACGACGTGCTGTGGGACGTGTTCGCGCTGTTTCGCGGCACGGGCAAGAAGCGCGTGAAGCTGTCGCTCATCAACGAGAAGCCGCCGAAGATGCTGGCCGTGGTCATCGCCGCCTGGCACGAGGACGCCGTGCTGGGCGAAGTGGTGGACAACCTCGTGGCCTCCGCGCAGTACCCGCGCTCGCTGTACCGGGTGTTTTTGGGCGTCTATCCCAACGATGCGGCTACCGTGGCCGTGGCTCGCGCGCTCGAGGCGCGCCATGGAGGCACCGTGGTGTGCGTGGTGGGAGACGATCCCGGACCCACGTCGAAGGCCGCCAACATCAACCATACCGTGCGGGCCATCCGGGAATACGAGGCCGAGCGCGACGTGCGCTTCGCGAGCGTCACCATCCATGACGCGGAGGACGTGGTGCACCCCAACGAGTTCAAGATGACGAACTACTTGATCGACGACTACGACGCCCTCCAGTTCCCCGTGTTCCCGCTGCAGCGCATGCCGCGGCTGCGGCTGTTCTTCAAGACGTTGACCTCGTCCACCTACGCCGACGAGTTCGCCGAGCACCACTTCCGCACCATGGTCATGCGCGACGAGCTGGGCTTCGTTCCTTCGGCGGGCACGGGCTTCGCCATCGGCCGGCGCGTCCTCGACGCGTTTCGCGACGAGGAACTGCTGCCGCGCAACAGCCTGACCGAGGATTACAAGCTGTCGCTCACCTTGCGCATGCGCGGCTTCCGCGTGCACTACGTGCTTGAGAAGGTGCCGCGCGTCGACGCGCGCGGGCGCACCGTGTGGGACTACATCGCCACGCGCTCGCTGTTCCCGTCGACGTTCAAGGCGGCGGTGCGGCAGAAAGCGCGATGGGTGTACGGCATCACGATGCAGAGCGCGAGCATGGCCGATGTGTTCGGCAAAAGCGAGCTTACGTTCGCCGAGCGCACGTTTCTGTACAAGGACCTCAAGGCGAAGTTCGCGAACTTCGTGCTGCTGCCGGGCTACGCCGTGCTCGCGTACTTCCTCGTGCAGACGTTCGCGCCGCAGCTGGAGCTGCCCGTCATGTACCCCTTGCACAGCCCTTCGTGGTGGATGTGCGTGTTTCTGCTGTTCATGATGGTGGAACGGCAGGTGCTTCGCGGACGCGCGCTTGCGAACGTGTACGGCTGGAAGACGATGGCGTTCTCCATCCTGCTGCCGCCGCTGTTCCCGCTCAGGCTTCTGTGGGGCAACCTCATCAACATGTGCGCGACGTTTCGCGCATGGCGGCAGAAGATCGCCTACGTGCTGCTGCGCGGACGAGAGGCCAAGGCGGCCGCCGCGCCGGTCGTCGAGCATCGGGGCAACGCGGCAGAGGAGGAGGGCGAAGGAAAGCCTGCAACGGACGGAGACGACGCGCAAACCTCGAATGCGACGTCTGCGCAGGAAGGTCCCGCATGGAACAAGACCGACCACGAATTTCTCCCCGCTTCGGTGCTCGAACGCTATCGGCGCCTTCTGGGCGACGCGCTGCTGGAGAGGGGTTTCGTGGAGCCAGGGCATCTGGAAGACGCCGTGGGATCGGCGCGTGCGCGCGGCGTGCGGTTGGGGCAGGAGCTGCTGAGGCAGGGATTGGTCGAAGAGAGGCACCTCACGCAGGCTTACGCCTTGCAGCAGCAGTCGATGCACGTGCGCGCACAGCCCGACCTCGTGCTTCTGGAGCTGATGGATCGCATGCCGTTCGCCGCGGCGGATCGGTTCGCCGCGCTGCCGCTGGTCGAGAGCGAAAAAGGCTGGATCGTCGCCGTGGACGACGACCTTTCGTGCGCGGAGCGAGACGAACTGGCGTTTCTGCTGGGCGAACCGACGTTCTTCCTGTTCTCCAGCACAGCCGACCTGCTCGAAGCGTTCGAAGGCGCTCTCGCGTTCGACAACGCGGCGGAAGCTCCGCAACCTGCCGGGGCGGCGACGCTTCTGGAGGAGACGAGCGTAGAGCTGCCACAGGCGGGCATGGCGCTGGCTTACGCGCTGCATCTCGGCCGCTCGGTCGACGACATCGCTTGCGAGATGGGCCTCGCCGTGTCGCGTTTCTCCTAGTCGAGGGCGTCATGGAGTGCGCTGCATATGCGCTCGGCCGCATGTCCGTCTCCGTAGGGGTCGGGAGCGGCCGCCATGCGCGCGTACAGCGCCGCATCGCCCAACAGCGCCTCGCACGATGCGCGCACGCCTTCGTACGTCGTGCCGACCAGGGCGGCGCAGCCCGCTTCAAGCGCTTCGGGACGCTCGGTATCGTCGCGCAGCACGAGCACGGGCACGTCGAGGGCCGGTGCTTCCTCCTGCACGCCGCCCGAATCCGTCAGCATGAAGGCGCATCGTGCCATGAAGTTGGAGAAATCGGCGTATCCGAGCGGTTCGACGAGGGTGATGCGCGGATGCCCGCCCAGCGCCCTCTCGGCTATCGCGCGCACGGCGGGGTTCTTGTGCACGGGGTACACCACGCGCACGTCAGCGTGGGCGTCTGCCGTGTCGCGTACTGCAGCGAACATGCGCTCCATCGGTTCGCCCAGGTTCTCGCGCCGATGGCACGTCAACCCTAAGACGCGCAATCCGTCGAAATCGACCGCTTCGAGAGCCGGCTCCTCGAAGCGGTAGGAAGAGCTTACCGTTTCAAGGAGCGCGTCGATGACGGTGTTGCCCGTTACCCGGATGCTATCCGGATCGACGCCTTGCGCGAGGAGGTTTGCTCGGTTGCCTTCGGTGGGGGCGTAGTGCCAGGTGGAGAGGCTTGAGATAAGACGACGGTTCATCTCCTCGGGAAAGGGGGAGTACCGGTTTCCCGATCGCAGGCCCGCCTCCACGTGCCCCACGGGGATCTGTCGGTAGAACGACGCGAGCGCCAGCGCGAGAGCAGTGGTGGTGTCGCCGTGCACGAGCACTGCGTCGGGCGCCGCGAGCTCCAGCACGGGGGTCGCGACCGTCAGAATGCGCGCCGTGAGCCCGTCGAGCGTCTGACGGTCGCGCATGAGGTTCAGGTCATGATCGATGCGCAAGTCGAACGCAGCCGCCGTCTGGTCGAGCATCTCGCGGTGCTGAGCCGTCGAGAGCGCCTCGACCTCGAACGCCTTGTCGGCTTCGAGCGCGTTCAAAACCGGCGCCATCTTAACCGCTTCCGGGCGCGTGCCGAATGCGATGAGCACGCTCTTCCTGCGCTTCATGCAAGCCTCCGTTTCCTTGCGGCTCCAAGACGGAGGAAGGGCCGGCATATGCCGGCCCTTCTCGTTCGTATCCCGTTATGCAAGACGTCGGACGAGCGAAACGCATCCCAACACGCCTAGGAAGCATAGCAGGGAAACCACGTACCCCATGATTCCTCCTTGCAAAGAGCCTACGGTATCCATGGCGCACACGATACCATTCCGCAGACCGAACGCACCAAAGCGTTCATATCGGTTACCGTGCAGTATCCTAAACGTAACCGCCGCAGATGACGCGGACTCTAGCCTGAGAACAGCGCGGTAGACAGCGCCTGCTCGGCTCCGCTCGCCGGCCCCCATGCGTTGTCCGTGCGCGTGAACGGCAATTCCACCGGGTTGGATTCGGTCGGTTCCACCGAGCCGAGCGCTTCGAGCACCAGCTGGCCGACCTTCTCGTTGATCTGGTCGGCATCGAGCTCGGCCGTCTGCCCATCTTCTGCCAGCGCCGTCGTAGCCTCCGTAAGCGCTTGGGCGAACGCGTCGAACTTCTTGCAGGTAAGCACCACGGTCGCCGTGGCGCTGTCGCCGTCCACCTTCACCTCGTCGATGCGATAGTCGAATCCGTCGAGATAAGCGGCTATGAACGACTTGGCATCGATGCCGTAGGTTGCCAGCTGGTCTACCCCGCTGTCGGCCGCCAGCTCGTCGAGCAGCGCCTCGTCGTGGGTCTTCAGGCGTTCCAGCTCGTCGGCCACCCCCTGTCGCACCACTTCCTCCGCGCTCGGGCCGCAGGCGCCGAGCGATAGGGCTCCGACGCTCAGCGCGACCGCGGCAAGGCAAGCCGCCACGACCGTTTTAATGGGTTTCATCGTTTTCCCCTTCCTGGTATGCGTCGTTCCAGCATAAGGCCTTGCGAGCCTCGCGTCCATCCCGGTTTGTCGGCTTGCTGATCGGCGACGGCATAATGCGAGCGACCGTCTTAGAGCAACTCTAAGACGGTCGCATCGACCGCTGCAGAAGGAGGGGAGGCTAACCGTTCAGCAACGGCTCGGTGAACCAGTCGCGACGTTCCCAGTTCTGCCGTTCCATGATGCGCGCGAACGTTGAGGAGCAGAACCGACGAACCGCGGCCTGGGGATCGTCGTAACGCAACGCATCCTTTAGCCGCAGAAAGTACTCGGAGCTCTCGACATCGAAGAACGCCTCGTCGACATTCGCATCGCTCGACGACCCTTTCTCAACAAACGGATAGGCCAGTACGAAGAAGGAAGGATCGTTCGTAGCATCGTCGCCCGGCCAGAACCCGAATTCCACGAACTGCTCGTCGAAGGCGACACGCTCTACTATGGAAGCCGTGCGTTCGAAGGGACAGGGCTTTCCGGAGAACAGCACGGTCGTCATGTCGAAGGTGCCCCAGAACAGCGAAGGCGGGATCTTCTTCCCGCGAAACGGCGCCGCGAACCCGCTCAAAGCCGCGCGCGCGAACAGGAACTGACGGAAGCAGCGCCGTGCAGCCGCGGCATCGAACTCGCGCGCGATATTCTGCCGATCGAACGGAACCTCGGTGTGCATTTCCTGCGGGACGGTGTTGATGGCTATCGGATGCCCGATGTTTTCGAGCATCGCCGTGAAACGGCCGGACAGCTCGCTCACCGAGACGCACTCTTCGATAGGGAAACGCGCGCAGTCGCCTGCCGCGGTCATCGCGGCCATCTCGGCATCCGCGATGTTCAGTTTAATCTCGAAGCCGTCCGCGCCGAACGGGATCAGTCCGGTGGTGAAGCCGTTCGCATCGGCATCGAGCACCACTTGCTTCCATTCAGGTTGCGGATCCATCGATTGCAGCTTCGCTTTTCCCATCATCTGCAGCAGCATATGCACGGTGTCGCACGTGTCGCGCCACTCGCCGTACGTCAATACGTTCATATCTATCACCTCGCAGCCATCCTACGAGCGGACGAAGCCGGAACCGCCAGCCGCGGACGGTTCGTCAGACGTTCGTTGGCAAATCGGGATGCCGCCGTACTGCTTGCCCGGCTTATTCCGACGTCGCAGTTGAGCCTTCGCCCATGCGCGAAAGGACGATCACCGACAAAACAGGTACGTTCGGTAGCTGAAGAAGCATCGGCGTGCTCGGCTGCCCGCAAGCCGGTATCATTGCTCAAAATTTACCACTTTAGTAGGAATTAATCGAAAGGAGTTGCGAGCATGGGGGAGATGAAGAAGGAAGAGCGGGGCTCGTGGGCTGATCCGAGCGCTCTAGGGTTGTTCGGGCTGGCGATAGTCACGCTCGTGGCCTGTTCTCAAAAACTCGGCATCACCGACGGGACGGCGGCTGTCATGGGGTGGGCCATTTTCCTCGGGGGATGCGCTCAGCTTATCGCCGGATTGATCGATTTGAGGAAGAACAACGCATTCGGCGGCACCGCGTTTATCGCATACGGGTTGTTTTGGCTTGCCATGGCATTCGGCTGGGCGACGACCAACGGCATGTTCGGCTCTTATGCGGCCGAAACGTTCGATCCGCGCCAAACAGGAGCCGCTTTCGTGGCGTACCTCATCTTGACTGCGTTTATGACCATAGGAGCGCTGCGTACCACGAAAGTGCTGTTCTTCATATTCCTCGCCATTGATTTTCTGTTCGTCGGCTTGGCTCTAAGCGCGTTCGGGGTTGCTCGAGAAGCGACGCATATGCTCGCCGCGATCAGCGAGCTTGTTATTTCGCTCCTCAGTTTCTACTGCGCGGGCGCCAATATCTTGAACAATCACTTCGGGGATCAATTCCTATCGCTCGGCAACCCCTTCTGGTCGAAAAAATCCTGAATATCTGTATAACTTTACATAACGTATATTATCAATAAAATAGATATTTGAGAAGCGGTCAGGGGAGTTTGGGCTGGCGAGCATTCGGAAGCAAAAAGCAAAGCGCTGCGGGTTCCGTGCATAACCTGCAGCGCTTTATGCGGTTTCGACAGCGGATAAGTTTATCCCCAGGTCGAGGTCGATCCTGCAGCACCGATCCCGGCATCCGTCACAGCTCCCGCGTAATCGCCGCTTTCCATCATCTCGAGTACTACGGGCATCATCAGATAGAACGAAATCGCGTTGAGAGCGAACGCCACGCCGCACACGGCCATGCCGACGATCGCCGAGCGCTTGAGACGCTGCGCAAGCGCGGATACGTCCGTGCGCTTCTCGATGAGCTTGTTCAACTTGCGGAGCGCGATGATGGCGCAGACCAGTCCCACGCCGCTGAGAAGTACGCCGCCGATGAACAGCGACACGGGTCCGGCCACGCTCGCCACCATGACCATCGTCTGAGCCTTTTTCAGCTCGCGAAGGTCGTTCATGTTCGACGACGGAACCGGGACGCCGTTAAGCGTCGTCTGCCGGCTGCGATCGTCAGGCTCGCGCCCGGGATCGCGCCCTTGAGGCGGCTCAGGCGGCCTATGTTCGTTGTCAGTCATGCGCTCTTTCCCTATTTCTCAAAATTTCATAGCCATTGACCTGGGGTTTTGCAAACGTGGCTCTGAGAGCCGTTCTAAGGCCCTATTTTGCCTTCGGACGAGTCCTAGGTCATGGAAATCGCGGTTCTTCAAACCGGATTCGGCGAGTACTATACCACGAAGGTCATCGAGACTTTCTATCCGTCGACAATTCCACACCTGCGGCGCTCAACCGCTTCAAGCTCTCGTCGAGCTCGGCTCGCTGGTACTCGAGCACCGTCTCCTGAGCCCGCACGATGGCCAGCCGCTCGTCGCGCGTCGCCGCGCCGCGGCGCTGCAACTTCACGTAATACTGGATGCCCTCGATCGACAGGCCGCTTTTCCGAAGCGCATCGACGAAGTACAGCTGAGCCACATCCGATTGCGAGAACGTGCGGACGCCGCGCGCATCGCGCGCCAGTTCGGGAAAGAACCCGCATTTGTCGTAGTAGCGAATCGTGAACGCGGAGATGCCCGTCATGTCGGCGACTTCGCTGATGCCGAAGCATGGCAGCGTGTTGTCGGCTTGAGCTCCGTGCTCGCTCGCGTCCATCGATGCCCCTTTCGCTCTTGCTTAGAGTAACTCTAAGCGGGTGGAAGGATCAGGTTCAAAGACTCACGCCGCTGCTGCCGAACCCGCCCGCGCCGCGCTCCGTATCCGGCAGCTCCGCGCACACG
>NZ_DBFEGU010000418.1:0-5484 GCF_048329335.1 Eggerthella sp.
GGGCATGAACGTGGGCGCGTGCCGGCTGGCCATGCTGGGCCTCGCCGCCGTGCTGGCGGGCGCGGCCGTCAGCTTCGCGGGCCTGCTGGGGTTCGTAGGGCTCATCATCCCGCACCTCGTGCGGTTCTTCGTCGGGCACGACAACCGCATCGTGCTGCCGTTGTCGGCCGTGTCGGGCGCGGCGTTCGTCGTCGTGTGCGACCTGCTGGCGCGCGTGCTGTTCGCACCCTACGAGGTGCCGGTGGGCATCCTCATGGCGTTCCTCGGCGGCCCCTTCTTCATCTACCTCATTTTGAAGAACAGGAGGGGAAGCCTTGAATAATGCGCCTGCATCCTGCGGGGCCGAGGGCCGAGAGGTCCGGCGCTCAAACAGTCCTGCTCGCACGAACAGCCCGCTGGGCTGTTCGGCTCGTCGCGGCACCGCGAAGCAAGTCCCCTCGGGGAAACTCGCGGCGGACCTCTCGGCCCTCGGCTCCTCGACCGCAGAGGTCGCGCAGCCCTGTGTTCCTGCCATCGAGCTTCGCGAGGTGTCGTTCTCCTACGGCAAGGAACCGTTCATCGGGGGGCTTTCCGCGATGTTTTCGCATGGGGCGGTGACCAGCATCGTCGGCCCGAACGGCTGCGGGAAGTCCACGATGGTCAAACTCGTCGACGGCTTGCTGCGGCCGCAGGCGGGGGAGGTGCGCGTCGGCGGGGTGCCCACGCTGTCGCTCAAGGCGAAGGCGCGCGCCCGTCGCGTGGCCGTGCTGGCCCAGGCCAGCCGCCCGCCGGCGATGACGGTGGAGGCGCTCGTAGCATGCGGGCGCTATCCGTACCAGGCGCATCAGGGGAAGCTCTCGCGCGAGGATCGCGAGCACGTGGAGCGCGCCCTCGAGCTTGCGGGCATCGCGCGGTTCCGGACGCAGGAGCTGAGGCGGCTGTCGGGCGGCGAGCGCCAGCGAGCGTTCATCGCCATGACGTTGGCGCAGGACACCGACCTCATCGTGCTCGACGAGCCCACCACCTACCTCGACATCCGCGCCTGCCACGAGACGATGGAGCTGATCCGCCGCTTGAACGAGGAGGCGGGCAAGACCATCGTCATGGTCATCCACGATCTCGACCTGGCGCTGCGCTACTCAGACCGTTTGCTGGTCATGGAACGCGGGCGCGCCGCGGCGGCCGGCACGGTGGAAGAGGTGCTCGCAACCGGCGCCATCGAGCGGGCCTTCGGCGTGAGCATCCGTCCGCACGAGGCCGCCGAGGGACGGGCCTACACGCTGTTCCCGGCGTAGGGTTCTGCGATGCGGCTCCGCAGGCCTGGCATCGCGAACCGTCCGGTAAACGTTGGGCGCGAATTGCACCCTATGGCAGAAAACGCGGGGCATTGGTCGCAGATTCCTCGTATGCGGAATCTGCGACCAGGCCTTATGTGCCCGCGCAATACCGAACCATCCGTGAAGCTTCGACTGCCTTTGCCATGGCTATCGTTTTGCGCCCAATCGAACGGGGTGCGCCGGGGCCGGGCCGCAAACCGCCCTAGCGCGTCGGCATCGCGAAGCCTTTCAGCGCCTCGTTCAGGTACTCGTTGAACGTCTTCATGGCCGCGAAGCTGTCCAGCAGCGCGCGGCGGCAGGCCTCGTCGTCGGCGACGACGGCATCGTCGAAGTGCTCTTCCACCGCCCAGCACTTGCACTTCAGGTACTCAGCGGCCGGGCTCTGCGGGTCGTAGCCCTTCGGCACGTTCTTCAGCGGCATGCCGACGAACCGGAAGCGCTCGGCGAACCCCGGCGCCTCGACGATGTCGAGGAAGGCCTGCGGGTCGGCTGCGATGCGGTCGCGCACCATGCGCGTGGCGTCCTTGAAGTGCGGCGCGAACAGGCCCCCTCCCGCGAACGACCCGCCCGGCGTCACGCTGACGAAGTACCCCACGGGCACCGGCATGCGCCCGGCGGGGGAGATGTGCGCACGGAACGTCGGATTGTACGGCGACTTGTCGTCGCTGAACCGCGTGTCGCGGTTGATGCGGAACGCGAGGTCCTTGGCATCGAGCGCCGCCAAGCACGGCTCCGTTTCCGCGAGGTCGGCTATGCAGCCCTGCACGAGCTCCAGAAACGCGTTCTGCGCCTCCTTCTTCCGCTTCTTGTGGGCGTGCATCCAGTCGAGGGAATTGTTCTCGCGCAGGTCGGCCAGGAAATCCAGCATGAGGACGTTAGGCATGGGAGGCCTCCTTGCCGGCGTTCACCACGGCGTCGAAGCTGGCGGTGCCCATGCACGCTTCCAGCAGCTCCTTGGCGCGCGGCGTGGGGCGGTAGGAGGGAAGCCGGTCGAACAGGCTGGCGTAGCCGTCCATCTCGTCCATGGCGTCGACGAAGGCGTCCTGCGCGCGCTCCTCCTCGGTGAGCTCGAGGTACTCCAGGTTGTGCGGGGCCAGCCGATGCGTGGCGATGGCGAAGTTCACGCGCCGCTCGCACGAGCACGTCTCCGCGCCGCCGTGCTGACAGTACGCGCCCAAAAACTCGGCGACCGTCTTGCGGGCGCGCGACAGGCGCTGGCGGTACGCCTCGGGCGTGATGCCCAGCACGTCGGCCGCGGTGGAGCTGTCCACCTTGAACATGGTGCCCAGCACGTAGGCGCAGCGGCTGTCGGCGTCGAGGCACTGCAGCATCACGTTCGTGCACGACAGCTTCAGCTCACGCGCCAGCATGCCGCGGTCGACCCCTTCGGACAGGTCGGGGACGTCCTTCGCGCGCTCGTCGACGATGTCGGCCCCGTACATCTCGAAGCTGAACGGGGCGTTCGCGAACTGATGCGTGCGGCAGTCCTTGAGGTGGTTCACGGCGATGCGGTACACCCATGTGGAGAACGCGCTCTCCTTGCGAAACGTCGAGAGCCGGGTCATGATCTTGACCGCGATCTCCTGGCTCGCGTCCTCGGCGTCGTGGACGGTGCCCAGGAACCTGAGCGCAAGGTTGAACACGAGCCCGCTCGTGGACCGCAGCAGTTCCTCCAACGCCTGGCCGTCGCCTACGATGGCCTTGTCCACCAGGTCGAGCTGCGCTTCTTTCGATAATTCTTCGCGATGCATGGTGCCGCCTTCCGCGAAAGGCCCGCCGGGCGCTTCCGCTCGTCTCGTCGTCGGCCGGGCGCTCTGCGATGCGCCCGATGCCTTCCTTCGATAGGTTAGACGGTCGAATGTCGGAAGTGTGACGGAAAACGTGGAAAAAAAGAATGCGAGCGGGCCGGTAAGCCGGGTTCTGTCGTTGGACGACCATTTATCTCGAACGCCTGTCGCCAGACGCCTCTAGCACGCAACCCGAACGTACGGCGGGCAACCGTGTCGCGTTCCTATTTGCGCTTGCTCCAGATGGGGTTTTCCAAGCCGCGCCGTTGCCGGCGCGCTGGTGCGCTCTTACCGCACCGTTTCAGCTTTTCTCCCGTTTCTGCGCGCCGAAGCGCGTGTTCGCGGGGGAGTCTTCTTTTCTGTGGCACTTTCCGTCGGGTCGCCCCGCCCAGCCGTTAGCTGGCATCTTGCCCTATGGAGCCCGGACTTTCCTCACGCCGAAGCGCGCGATCGTCTGGCCCGCTCGCGTATGGTATTCTATCACGATCGGTACGGCTCGAAGGTAAGGAAAGTGTGGAACATGGCTACGTGCGCGCTCGTGGGGGCGGTCGATTTCAACGCGGAGGACTTCAAGGCCCGCCAGGCGGCCGGGGAGTTCGACTATGTCATCGCGGTGGACGCGGGCTTCGCGCACCTCGAGGCCATTGGTGCGGTGCCCGACATGGCTGTGGGCGACTTCGACTCGCTCGGCTATGTGCCGAAGTGCCGCCGCGTGTCGCGCCACCCGGTCAAGAAGGACAAGAGCGACATGGAGCTGGCCATGGAGAAGGCGTTGTCCTGGGGCCACGACGAGCTGATCGTCTACGGCGCGCTGGGAGCGCGGCTCGACCACACGCTGGCGAACCTGCAGCTGTTCGCGAAGTTCTCCGAGCGCGACGTGTACGTGACCGCCGTCGCCGACACGTACGCCGTGCGGCTGCTCACCGGTCCCGACGTGTTCGAGCTGCCGGCGCTTGGCGGGGGAACCGTGTCGGTGTTCTCGGCCAACGACATGGCGCGCGGCGTCATCGAGCGCGGCATGGAGTACTCCATCGACGACGAGCCGTTGTCGAACCGCACCTCGCGCGGGCTGTCGAACGAACTGACCGGCGAGGAGGCCACTGTAGCCGTCGAGGAGGGCACGCTGTACGTGTTCTACCCGCTGGCGTATACTGGTTAAACGCTCCGTCGCATGCGCGACGGCTTGACATACCGGGGAGCTTGCAGCCGCATCGCGGCCGGACAGGCTGAGAGGAAGCGCCGATTCACGCTTCGACCCGAGGAACCTGACATGGGTAATGCCAACGAAGGGAGTTCTATGACGCAGATCGACGCGGCACGCGCCGGCACCATCACCCGCGAAATGGCCATCGTGGCCGAGAAGGAGGGGCGCGACCCCGAGTTCATCCGCGAGGGGGTTGCGGCCGGGCGCATCGCCATCCCCGCCAACATCCACCATACCAGCTTGTCGCCCGAAGGCGTGGGCGGCGGCCTGCGCACGAAGGTGAACGTGAACCTGGGCATTTCGGGCGACGTCGCCGACGAGGCCGAGGAATGGAAGAAGGTGGACGTGGCGCTGGAGCTGGGCGCCGAGGCCATCATGGACTTGTCGAACACCGGCAAGACGCACGCGTTCCGCAGCGCGCTCATCGAGAAGTCGCCGGCCATGATCGGCACCGTGCCCATGTACGACGCCATCGGCTATCTGGAGAAGCCGCTGATCACCATCACGGTGGAGGACTTCCTCGACGTGGTCCGCGCGCATGCAGAGGACGGCGTGGACTTCGTCACCATCCACGCGGGCATGAATCGGCGCACCATCGAGTCGTTTCGCGAGACGGGCCGCCTCACGAACATCGTGAGCCGCGGCGGGTCGCTCATCTTCGCGTGGATGGAGGCCACCGGCAACGAGAACCCCTTCTACGAGTTCTACGACGAGGTGCTGGCCATCCTGCACGAGCACGACGTGACCATCAGCCTGGGCGATGCCATGCGGCCCGGCTCCACGTACGACGCCACCGACGCGGGGCAGATCGCCGAGCTCATCGAGATCGGCAAGCTCACGAAGCGCGCATGGGACGCGGGCGTGCAGGTGATGGTGGAAGGCCCCGGGCATATGGCGCTCGATGAGATCGCCGCCAACATGAAGCTGGAAAAGCGGCTGTGCCACGACGCGCCCTTCTACGTGCTGGGGCCGCTGGTCACCGACATCGCGCCGGGCTACGACCATATCACGGCCGCCATCGGGGGCGCGGTTGCCGCGGCTTCGGGCGCCGACTTCCTCTGCTACGTCACGCCGGCCGAGCATCTGCGCCTGCCCGACGCCGCCGACGTGCGCGAGGGCCTCGTGGCCACGAAGATCGCCGCGCATGCGGCCGACATCGCGCGCGGGGTGCCCGGAG
>NZ_DBFEGU010000419.1:0-5096 GCF_048329335.1 Eggerthella sp.
CTCGGCTTCTGCAGCAAGAACGGGTTCAAGGCGCGCATCGTCGCCGCCGTCAGCGTCGGCGTCGGCAGAAGATTCGATGCCATCGCCGAGGGGGCGGGAGGGGTCTGAGGCGAGTTCCGCACGAGCCGAACAGTCCAGCGGACTGTTAGTGCGAGCAGGACTGTCCGAGCTGCAGACCCCTCCCGCCTCCTCGGCCGCCGCAGGTTCGTCTTCCCCCTCTTCCGCGAACGCATGCAGCGCCGCGATCTCGAGCGCCTTGTAGCCCAGCACGAGCGACTCCAGCATAGCTCGGCATCCGCGCACGAGCGACCAGTACATCCAACCGTTCTTCTTGCGCCCCGAGGCCAGGTCATGCTCTTCCACGTAGATGCCGCCGTCGGGCTCCCGCACGGCCACCGACCAGTTGTACTTGCCGCGCATCATGATGCCCTCGATGAGCGCCTGGCCGCCTACGTGCGTCTTCAGCGCACCGTCCTCGGAGAACGCCCGCGACAGGTCGCTCTTCTGCTCGGCCATGCTAGGCCCTTTTCACGCGCGGGTACGGGTTCCCGCAGGTCATCTTGCCTTCGGGACAGTTGCCGCGGATGCAGGGCGCGCCCGCGTCCATGAAGACGAACGGCGCCGTGGGCTTCGCCAGCTCCAGCATGCGGTGCGCCATCTCGCGGATCTCCCACTGCGCGCGGTTGCAGCAGCGCAAGCTGAAGAAATGCAGCAGCTCGCGCACGTTCATCGTGATAACGATCTTCGTCTCAGCCGCGTTCGGCAGCAGGTAGCGCGCGTCCTCGGCGGGAACGCCCGCGGCCAGCAGCTTCTCGTACGCCTCGATGGCGGCCGCGATAGCCTCGTCGAACACCGCGTTCGTCTCCTCGTTCGCGGCAACGCTTTCAGGCTTCACAGTGGCCAGGCCGTCGGTGAACTTCACGTAGCGCTGGCTCTGCTGGTTGAAGCTGGCGATGCGGTGGCGCACCAGCTGGTGCGTAAGGGCACGCGAGACGCCGTCCACCGCGAACGTGTAGCTGGCGTGCTCGAGCGTGGACGTATGGCCCGCGCTCATGATGGTGGACAGCACGCTTTTCACGCGCTCCTCCGGCATGGCCTCCATCAGCTCGGCCGCGCCGACGGGCGCGTAGCACAGGCGCGCCGCCGTGGCGATCGCGCGCTCGGGGTCGGGCGTGTGGTACAGCAGTTCGACTTGCATAAGATGAATGCTCCTCGTTTCGGGATAAATTCGGCGGATCGCGCGCACAGAGGCGTTTCATTTCGCTAGTATAGTACCTAAAAGCCCGCAACCATCAAAGCGAGAGGCGCGCCATGCCCGAAAACAACACGTCCGAGTCCTTTGTCAACCCGCTGACCGCCCGCGATTGGAACGAGGAGTGGAAGCGGCTCCAGCAGGCACGACGCCGCTTCGACGACGCGAGCTACTGGGACAAGCGGTCGGCCACGTTCACCACGAAGGACGCGCCGAACCCTTACGTCGAGCGGTTCCTCGAGCTAGCCGGCATCCGCGAGGGCGAGACGGTGTTCGACATGGGCTGCGGCACAGGCGCGCTGTCGGTGCCGTTGGGCAAACGGGGCCACAAGGTGGTGGCCGCCGATTTCTCGCAGGGCATGCTCGGCCAGCTGCGGGAAGCGCTCGACCGCGAGGGCGTGCGCACGGTGTTCCCCAAGCAGATGAGCTGGGCCGACGATTGGCCCAGCCTCGGCGTGCGCCCGGGCATGGTAGATGTGGCGCTCGCCTCGCGCTCCGTCGCGACCGCCGATCTGCGCGATTCGCTGCTGCGCCTCACCGACGTGGCGCGCCGCCGCGTATGCGTCACGCTGGCCACCGGCTCGTCGCCGCGCACCGACGAGCGCATCCTCAACGCCATGGGCCTTTCCAGCGTGCTCGGCCGCGACTACCTCTATGCGTTCAACATCCTGGCGAACGAGGGACTGCGCCCCGAGGTTTCCTACATCGACAGCGAGCGCACCGACACGTTCGACTCGCTCGACGATGCCTACGACGCGTTCGCGCGCATGGCGGACGATGCCGTGGGCGCGACCGTCGGAGCCGAAGAGCGCGCGGAGGCGTTCGGTCGCCTGCGCTGCTGGCTGGAAGAGAACCTCGTGCCGAACGAGCGCGCCGGGCAGCCCGACAAGAAGGGGCTTCCGGAGAAGTCCCTGCGCCTGCGCGAGCCCCGAACGGTCACCTGGGCGTTCATCGCTTGGAACAAGTAGAGCGCGTCCCGAACGGCCGATCGCCGTTCGGGACGCGCTCCGACACAGAAAGGTGGCATAGAAAGAGGCGGTCCCCTTTATACCGCCCTTTTATGCCGTTCGCGCGCCTTGCAGCTCGATGCGCTCGAACATGTCGGGACCCACGCTGCACACGGGGCAGGTGAAGTCATCGGGCAGCTCGTCGCCGTATTCGATGTGGCCGCACACCTTGCAGCGCCAGGCGTACTTGGGCTTCGGAGCCTCCGCGTCGCCCTCGCCGGCCGCTGCCGCGGCTGCCGGCGCCGCATCGGGCGCGTCGGGCAGGTAGCTCGATGCCTTCGGCGGCGTCTTGCCGCCCTTGACCAGGTGGTAGTAGGCGTACGTCATCGGATCGCCCGCACACAGCTTCTCGGCTTCCTCCACCTCGCCGATGTAGAGGATGTGCGTGCCCAGGTTCACCGCCTGCACAACGCGCACCGAGAAGCGCGCCACGCACTGCTCGGCCACGAACGGCACGCCCGCCGCGTCGACGCCCGTCTCGCAAGAGGCGAACTTGTCCAGGTCGGTGCTGCAACGGAAGCCGAACGTGCCGATGAGCTCCATCGTGGCGTCCTGCGCCAGGCACGACACGGTGAAGCGGCCGGAGTCGAGAATGACGTCCGTGGTGGCGTTCTCCTTGTTCAGCGCCACGCTTACTTGCAACGGCGACGACGTGACCTGCTGGAACGTGTTAGCGACGCAGGCGGCGCGACGTTCGCCGTCCGTCGCGCCGACGATGTAGAGCCCGTAGCTCAAGCTGAAGAACGCGGTCTGATCGATCATGCGGACACCTTTCCCTCTTCTCGTTTTCTTCTATTTTAATGATAATCATTCTCATTAAGGAAAGCAAGGGTCGAATTGGCCGCATGGTCGAACGCACCGGACGCACAGTAGCCGAACGCCAACAAGCGAGCGGCGCATTGTCGCCCGAAAACACGGAATCGCAGGACGAAGCGTGTTTTTCGAACGACAACGAGCACGGATCTCAGCCGGAAAGGCCGAACGAAGCCCGCACGAGACCGCGCGCGTCGTCGCCCGGCGAAAGCATGCGCGACCCATCCCAGGCGCCGGCGAAGCGCTCCTCCGCCCTCGGGCACAGCCAATCACGCACCACAACGAGCGCATGGGGGAACCGCGCCGAGGGCCCGCGCTCCAGAAGCGCCACCGCAGAAACGAGCCCGCCGTCGCGCATGAGTTCGAGCCGCCCCAGCTCGTCGACCACGAGCAAACCGCCCTCCGCACCGACGGTAACGGAGCCCTCCGCGTCGGGTTCGTCCGCCGGAACGACGATGCGCGAACCTCCCGTACTTGGATCGGCCGGGGTCTCGCCCGCCTCCGCTCCAGATGTTTCACGTGAAACATATGTTTGCGCGAACGAATGTTTCACGTGAAACATTCCCGCCGCCGGATCGACGGGGAGGGGCGCGTAGCCCCGGGAGCCCGCTTCTCCCGGCAAAGCCGGCGCTCCCGCGGGAACCGCAGCCAGCTCGGCCGCGATGCGATCGAAGTGCGCGTTCACCCGCGCGATAGCCTCGTCCGCGATCTCCCAGGCCAGCTGGGCGGAGGCGCTCTGGCTTGTCGGATCGAACGATCCCTCGGCCAGCGCCAGGTCTCGCCGCCGCGCGAACGGCACGCGCTCGCCGCCGGGCAGCAGCACGTTGTCGATGCCGAGCTTCTCGAAGCGACCCTCGCCAGCCAGCCCCCGTTCGCCCGGAACCTCGTGCGGCTCCCGCACGCGCCACACGCCAGGTGCCAGCACGCCCGCAACCTGCACGCCGTCACCCGACAGCTCGGCGGCAAGGCGCTCAAGCCAGCGCGTCTTGCCGATTTGCACGTCGCCCGTCAACAAGAACAGCATCGCAGCGCCAGCCCCTTCCCGGTTGTTTATTCTTGAACGTATATTATACTCTACCGCATATTGAAGAATGGCGGCGCGACGGAACACGCCGCCTCGAGGAGAGAAGGCTGCCATGAAACGCTCCGAGAACGAAGCCGTCCGCCGCCCCGACACGCGCGACGACGCAACGCCGTGGAAGCTCTACAACCGCCTGATCGAGGGCATTCCGGAAGATATCGCCGTACGCGATTATTGTCTGGGAACGCACTGGTCCTACGTCGAGGCCGATTGCGGTATGGGCGTGAGCTTCACCTGCAAAGGCGGAGCCCGGCGCGCGTGCAAGCAGGATCTGCGCGGCACGGGGCTGCGCGAGATGGCGGAGCTGGCGAAGTCGTGGTGCTTCGAGGAAGCCACGCTGGGAGTGGCGGCGCTCAACGCCTACTACGCGCGCAAGGAGCTGCTCGACCCGTTGGGAGCAACCTACGACGAACCCATCGAACTGCCCGACGGCACCGTCCGCAAGACGGACGCTTTCGAGCTGTACCGCCCGCGTATCGAAGCGTCCGAGCGCAAGAACGTCACGGTGGTCGGGCACTTCCCGCACGTCGACCGCATCGCCGAGTACGCGAACCTCACCGTGCTCGAACGCAACTGCTCGCAGGAGCTCGACACGCCCGACCCCGCGTGCGAGTACGTGCTGCCCGATACCGACTTCGCTTTCATAACCGGCGTCACCATCATCAACAAGACCGCGCCGCGCCTGCTCGAACTCGCGCGCAATGCGACCACCGTGCTTGTAGGCCCGAGCGTGATCATGTCGTCGGTCCTGTTCGAGCAGGGAGCCGACGCGCTCGCCGGCAGCGTGGTGGCCGATCCGGAGAAGGCCCGTTTCGCAATCAAGAACGGTACCGGCCAGTTCTTCGGCGAGGCTTTGCAGATGACCATGATCGAACGCGACCGAGCCTAGCCCCTCCTACCCCCGCTCGCAAACCGTACAGATGTTTCACGTGAAACATCTGTA
>NZ_DBFEGU010000420.1:0-5264 GCF_048329335.1 Eggerthella sp.
CTTCATGGATCGGTAGGCGGCCGTGAGACGGGCAGGGAAACTCAACCTCACGCGCATCGTGCTGGCGGCCTTCTTCCTGGTCGCGGCGGTGCTGCCGCTCATTGGCATGTTCTCGCGGCTTGCGAGCCCCGAGGCGCGCGCCGTGTTCGGCACCGAGCAGTTCGCCACGGCGTGCCTCAACTCCATCGGCGTCGCGTTGACCTCGACGGCCATCTCGCTCGCGTTCGCGCTGGCGATGTCGTGGGTGCTCTGCCGTACTAACGTGCGGGCGAAGGGCGTCATCGCCGTGGTCATGACGCTGCCCATGCTCATCCCGTCGCTCGCGCTCGGCATGGGCCTGGTGTTCCTGCTGGGCTCGAACGGCGTCATCACGAACGCGCTGGGGCTGGACTTCTCGCTGTACGGGTTCTGGGGCATCGTGATGGGTTCGGTGCTGTACTCGTTCCCGTCGGCCTTCCTGCTGCTGTACGATGTGCTGAAGTACGAGGACGCCTCGCCGTACGAGGCTGCCGACGTGCTGGGCGTGCCGAAGCGCAGCCAGTTCTTGCGCATCACGATGCCGTATCTGCGCAAGCCGCTCATCTCGGCGGTGTTCGCCACGTTCACGCTTGTGGTGACCGACTACGGCGTGCCCCTCATGGTGGGCGGCAAAACCACCACGCTTCCGGTGCTCATGTACCAGGAGGTCATCGGCCTGCTGAACTACGACACGGGCGTGGCTATCGGCTTCGTGCTGTTGATCCCGGCCATCGTGGCTTTTCTCATCGATGTGCTCAACGCGGACAAGGGGAAAAGCTCGTTCGTGTCGAAGCGCTTCTCCATCGCCCGAAGCGCCGTGCGCGACGTGCTGGGTTACGCGCTGGCCGCCATCGTGTCGGTCGCTATTATCTTGCCTCTGGGTTCGTTCGTGCTCGTGTCGTTCGTAAAGAAGTACCCCGTCGACATGGCCGTGACGTTCGACAACGTCGGCCGGGCGCTCAACATGAACGCGGGCGATTACTGGTTCAACTCCATCGTCATCGCCTGTCTCGTGGCGCTCGTCGGCACGACGTTGGCGTACTTCGCAGCGTATATAACCGCGCGCATGGGGGGCCGCTTCGCGAAGCTGCTGCATCTCGTGTGCATCACGACGCTGGCCATCCCGGGCCTCGTGCTGGGCCTGTCCTACGTGCTGTTCTTCAAGGGCTCCGTCCTGTACGGCACGTTGGCCATCCTCGTCCTGGTGAACCTCGTGCACTTCTTCGCCTCGCCGTACCTGATGGCGTACAACTCGCTGGGCAAGGCGAACGAGAACCTGGAGGCGGTCGGATCGACTATGGGCATCGGGCGCGCGAGCATCCTCAAAGACGTGCTGATCCCCCAGACGATGGATACGATCATCGAGATGGCGGGCTACTTCTTCGTGAACTGCATGGTCACCATCTCGGCGGTGGCGTTCCTCGCTACGACGCTCGACATGCCGCTTGCGCTGCTCATCACCGATCTGGACGCGCAGCGTCTGACGGAGTGCGCCGCGTTCGTGTCGCTGATCATCCTCCTTACGAACATTGCCTCGAAGCTCGTGCTCGCAGGCATCAAAAAAGCTATTCATCGCGCGGAAGCGCCCGAGGCCTTCGCGGCCTGACGCGTCCGTCGCTCGAACGAGAGGGATACTGCTGCCATGGAACGTTCTCTTGGTGTGAAGGATTTCAAGATACTGACCGCGCTCGAGGAGCGCGTCGACGAGGCGCTCACGCAGCGCGAGATCGCCACGGCGGCCGATTTGTCGGTGGGCACGGTGAACCGTGCGATGGCCGACCTGCACGAGCGCGGCTTCGTGCGCGAGGGCATGCTGTCGGCGGCCGGCTTGGAGGCGCTCGAGCCCTACCGTGTGAAGCGTGCGGTGCTGATCGCCGCCGGGTTCGGCTCCCGTCTGGTGCCCATCACGCTGAACACCCCGAAGCCGCTCATCCGAGTGCAGGGGCGGCGCATCATCGACTCGCTGCTCGACGCCGTGTACGCGGCGGGCATCGAGGAGGTGTACGTGGTGCGCGGCTATCTGGCCGAGCAGTTCGACCAGCTGCTGTACAAGTACCCCGGTCTCAAGTTCATCGAGAACCCCTTCTACAACGAGGCGAACAATATCTCGTCGGCCGTGGCGGCGAAGGATCTGCTGCAGAACGCTTACGTGTTCGAGTCCGACCTGCTGCTGTACAACCCGAAGCTGATCACGAAGTACCAGTACTCGTCGAACTATCTCGGCGTGCCCGTGCAGGTGACTGACGACTGGTGCTTCCAAACGCGCCGCGGTGTGATCACGGGACTGTCGGTAGGCGGGACGGACTGCCATCATATGTTCGGCATCTCCTATTGGACCGAAGAGGACGGCAGGAAGCTGGCCGACGACGTGCCGGCGACGTTCGCCATGCCCGGCGGCAAGGAGCGCTATTGGGACGAGGTAGCGCTGCGATACTTCGCCCGCAACTACGAGGTGGTCGTGCGTGAGTGCACGTTCGACGACGTGATCGAGATCGACACGTACCGCGAGTTGCAAGAGCTTGACAAAGCGTACGTGTGACACGGAAGGTCCGATACCGTTCGCTCACGCGTTCAGCTGCTTCGGCGCGTCCGACATACGCCATCTGTCGAGAGGTCTTCGGGAGGGGCTCGTTTACTGATATACTCATCAGCGGTAATATTTGCGACAACGCATCGTAGTAGCAACTGACAGTTCGAAGTACGGAGGTGCTCCATGCACCAGGTTTCATCCCGATTGTCCAAGCTGGCCTTGTCGGTTATGCTGGCTTTCGCGCTCGTTCCCACGGCTTCCGTGGCCGCGATGGCCGATCCCCAGATCTCCGATCCGGCATCCGACCCGGTCATCCAGTCGCCTTCCATCGATCAGGGTGTGTCGGAAGAGGCTCCCGCTTCTACCGAATCGTGGCAAGGGGAGGGCTCGGAGCCCGCTGAGGCGGACGAAACCGCCCAACCCGATAGCGAGGCCGAAGCCTCGGCGGCGGCTCTCGGTCCCGACCGGCAACCGGTGGGCTTCGTGTACTTCGACGAAAGCTCCCCCAGCGCGGGCGGTTCCCAGCTCGTCGTGGTTGCGCTGGACGACGAGTCGATCGAGCTGACGTCCGCAGAACTGACGCTGACGGCTCCTTCGGGCGCGTCGGTCAAAGCGACCGCTTCCGAGTACGCGGGCAATGCGGCGCTCTTCTCCGTAGACGTTCCGGAGGCCGGGGAGTACCGTCTCGAACGGATGGAGGGCGCGTCTGCCGCCGACAGCCGCACGCTGCTGGTGGATCTGTCCTCCTGTGAGGGCGAGCCCTACGCGTTCATGGTGGCCGAGCCGCAAGCCGAAGCGTTTTCCCTGTCCGATGAGTCGACCGGCGGCGTGTCCGTGTACGCACTGACCGACGACGGCCAGCTTGAGGAGGCATCGTCCTTCGAGGAGGCTGCGCAGCTGTCCGCCGAAGCGGCTTCTGCCGTCGCAGGTCGTTCGGCCGCCTCGGGCGCGCGCAGCCCCTCCGGCAAGTTCGTGGTTGCCTTGGATCCCGGCCACGGAGGTAGCGAGCCCGGGGCTTCGGCCAACGGTTTGGTTGAGAGGGAGCTCACATGGAAGATCGCGTTGTACTGCAAGGAGGCGCTGGAGTCCTATGCGAACGTCGAAGTGGTGCTGACGCGTGGAAGCGACGAAAAGGTGAGCCTTGTTGAGCGCGTGAACCGCGCGGTTGACGCAGGAGCCAACGTGTTCGTCAGCTTGCATCTTAACTCCGGACCTGCTTCGGGCAACGGTGCCGAAGTGTGGTATCCGAACGACAGCTCGTATCGTCACGAGCTTCACGAGGAGGGCGCGCAGCTCTCCAGCAAGATCCTGGAGAAGCTGACTGCACTCGGCTTGACCGACCGCGGCATAAAAGTGCGCGATTCGGAGCGCGTGGATGGCGAAGGCCCGTTCTACTATCCCGATGGCAGCATCCAGGACTACTACACGGTCATCGAGGCAAGTCGCGAAGCCGGCATCGTGGGCATCATCGTCGAGCATGCGTTCCTGTCTAATAAGAGCGACAGCGACAAGCTGAAAAGCGAGGCGTTCCTGAAGGAGCTGGGCTACGCTGATGCCGAGGGCATAGCCGAGACGTACAAGCTCTCTTCTGGGTGGGAAATCGACAACGGCCGCTGGAAGCTGAAGCTGGCCGACGGTACGTATGCTACGAGCAGCTGGCAGCAGGTCAAGGGTAAGAAGTACTGGTTCGGGGCGGATTCGTACGCCGTCACCGGATGGCAGACCATTGATGAAAAGCGCTACTATTTCGACAGCTCGTGTGCCTTGCGGACAGACGGGTGGTTGAAAGACGACGGGTCCTGGTATTGGCTTTCGTCTTCCGGCGTCATGCAGACGGGGTGGTTGAAGCTGGGTGGAACGTGGTACTGGCTCGATCCGCAGACTGGCAAGATGGCAACGGGCTGGACGACGGCTTCGGACGGACATCGCTACTACTTCGACGGATCGGGGGCCATGCAGACGGGTTGGGCGAAGGTAGGCGGAACCTGGTACTACCTGTCCGGCTCCGGGGCGATGCAGACCGGCTGGCTGAGCAAGGGCGGCTCCTGGTACTGGCTCGACCCGGAATCCGGCGCCATGGCCACGGGCTGGGAGAAGGCCTCGGACGGCAAGTGGTACTACTTCGAAGGCTCCGGCGCCATGCAGTCGAGCCGCTGGCTGAAACAAGGAACCGCTTGGTATTACCTGAGCGGATCGGGAGCCATGCAAACCGGCTGGTTGCTCACGGGAGGAGCTTGGTACTGGATGGATCCCGAATCAGGCATGATGGCAACGGGCTGGCTCGAGAACGGAGGGTCATGGTACTATCTTGACCCCTCCTCTGGAGCCATGGCGACCGGCACCGCGGTAATCGACGGCACCCGCTACATATTCGACGATTCCGGCGCGTGCGCTGATTTCGTGGATGAATAGGAAAAGAAAGGCCCTTCATGCGCAACGTAGATAATCAGCTCGTCTCTATAATCGTCCCGGTCTTCAACGCGGAGCCGTACCTTGCGCAATGCCTCGACAGCATTCTCGCGCAAACGCACCGCGAGCTGGAGGTCATCTGCCTGAACGACGGCAGCACGGACGGCTCTCTCGCCATCATGCAGGCATACGCCGCTCGCGACGAGCGCATCCGCGTCATCGACAAGCAGAACCAAGGCTACGGAGCCACCTGCAATCGCGGACTGGAAGAGGCGCGAGGCGCATGGATCTCCATCGTCGAGCCCGA
>NZ_DBFEGU010000421.1:0-1659 GCF_048329335.1 Eggerthella sp.
TCCGCCTCGCTCTTGCGCAGCGACAGCTCGTATCCGCGCACCGTGACCTCGATCGGATCGCCCAGCGGCGCGACTTTGCGAACGAACACGCTCGTCCCCTTGGTGATGCCCATGTCCATGATGTGACGCTTGAGCGCGCCCTCGCCCGTCAGGCGACGGACGGTGGCGGTGTCGCCGATGGCCACGTCGCGCAGCGTTCGATCTTGAACTTCTGCCATATGCCCCGTTTCCTTTCCTTGAGGTTCCTTGCGGTGATGCCAACTCGATGCGCGCACGCCAAACGGCACGGCAGATGCTTCACGTGAAACATCCGTTCGTGCTCGTGCGTGGCTTGCGGAGGTGCTACGCGGCGGCGTTCGTGATGATATGCGCCGCGACCTGGCGGTTGAGCGCGACCTGGATGCCCTTGACCTCGACGATGAGGTCGCCGGCAGCCTCGGACACCACCGTCACCTGCGCGCCCTCGACGAAGCCGAGGTTCTCCAGATGATGATGCAGATCGCCGCGACCGCGCACCTTCGCGATGGTGCCCGTCTCGCCGCCCTTCAGGAACGAAAGCGGCATCTGCTGGCAGGCGATGCCCTGCGCAGACCCTGCGTCCGTACGACCGACCGTTCCCTGCATGCTCGCAACCGTTGCGTTGTCCATGGTGACTCCCATCGAGTTAGCTTCATGTAACAAAAGTATCTTATAGCAAACTCTCGGGGAATGGAAGCCTTAGCTAACATTTTCCGCATATTGTTGGACTGGGACGAGGACGCTGCAGGGCGCGGGGCGCGGTCGCCTCATTTGTTTCTGAGGGTCATCGCGTTGACGGCGACGATGACGGTGGACAGGCTCATGAGGACCGCGCCCACGGCGGGGCTGAGCAGGATGCCCACCGGCGCGAGGACGCCGGCCGCCAGCGGGATGGCCACGATGTTGTAGCCGGCGCCCCACCAGAGGTTCTGCTTGATCTTGCGCGTGGTGTTCGTGCCGAGGGCGAGCAGGCGCGCGATGTCCTCGGGGTCGCTTTTCACGAGCACGCCGTCGGCGGAGCCGATGGCGACGTCGGTGCCCGCGCCGATGGCCACGCCCACGTCGGCGCGGGCCAGCGCCGGCGCGTCGTTGATGCCGTCGCCCACCATCATCACCACGTCGCCCGCATCGCGGCGCTGCTGCACGAGCTGCACCTTGTCCTGGGGCAGCAAGCCGGCGCGGAACTCGTCGATGCCGAGCGTGTGCGCCACGGCGCGGGCCGCCGCCTCGTTGTCGCCGGTGAGCATCACGGGCGCGATGCCGCGCGCCTTGAGCTGTCGCACCGCCTCGCGGGCGGTGGGCTTGATCTGGTCGCCCTGCGCCACCACGCCGCGCACCTCGCCGTCGATCACGAGGTAGCTGACGGTGAGGCCACGGCCTGCCAGCTGGTCGAAGGCGGAACGATCGTAGGGGATGCGCTGCTCGTCCAGATAGCGCGCGTTCGCGATGAGGGCGTGCGAGCCATTTTCAAGCACGCCCTTCACGCCGACGCCCGCCACGGCCTGCACGTCGCGCACGGCCGCAGGCTGCACGCCGCGCTGCTGCGCGGCGGCCACGATGCTGGCGGCCAGCGGGTGCGACGACGACTGCTCGAGGCCCGCTATGAGCGCGAGCGCGCGATCGTCGGCGGGGGCGCCGGGG